>JAPONP010000060.1 GCA_026713835.1 Bacteriovoracales bacterium | reverse complement strand
GTATTTTAGAAAGGTTTCTATATGCGTCTGATCTTGTTTTTAGTTCCGGAACTTTTTCCATCAAGATTTTCTTATAAGTCATTTCAGGATATTTTTTGAAGTAAGAATCCGCTATCGATATTTTTATTTTAGTAGGATACTCTAATAAAGCATGATACTCGCTATATTTAATTTTTTCGTTATCGAGCAATGCCTTTAACATTTCGTCAGGTAATTCATCCCAAGATGGAACACCATCCAATCGAGAGAGTCCGTTCCCAATAAAAAATGTTAGGCGTCCCCAAACAGCAGCAATTTTTATATCTTCCGGGACTTCAATTTCGCTCGGATCTTGTAATTTCAAAAATATCACCTCATAGATATCAACTTATCCAATTTTCGGATAGAGTCTCTGCTTGTTTTAAAACTAAGGCCACCGCTTCGTCGGTTTTATCCGGTGGATATTTGTATTTTCTGAGCAAGCGTTTGATTTTTATTCTAATTCCGGCCCTAACGCTCTCTCGTTCGGCCCAATCGATTGTAACCGTATTTCTCAATTGCTTGGTGAGTTCAAGGGCAATAGTCTTTAAAACTTCATCGCCGAGTTCACGAACGGCAGACTCATTGTCGGAAAGAGCATCATAGAAAGCCGTCTCATCATCGTTAAGGCCTAAGTCTTTGCCTCGCTCCATTTCTTTTTTGAAGTCTTTGGCCATTTGAACCAACTCTTCGATAACCTGGGCCGTCTCGATGGATCTGTTTTGATACTTCAAGAGTGCATTTTCCAAAAGTTCGGAGTATTTCTTGTCTTGAACGATATTTTTTCCTCTTTTTGATTTCACCTCGCCTTTTAAAAGTTTTGCCAAGGCCTCAACGGCCAGATTCTTTCTCTTCATATTTTTGACTTCCTCAAGGAACTCATCGGAAAAAATGGAAATATCGGGATTTTTAAGCCCGGCGGCCTCAAAGATATCGACAACTTTATCCGAGGCCAAGGCATTGGATATGACTTGCCTCAAAGCACTTTGAACTTGATCGTCCGAAATCTTCCTATCGACCTTATCTCTTTTGGTAAGAGTCGCCTTAATCGCTTGAAAAAAGGCAATCTCTTCTCTCAATACCAAGGCTTCGGGATGTGTTCCACAAAGGGCATTGGCCTTACTTATCGCCAAAACGGTATCACAAAAATTCTTTTTTCCATCCTCTTTGCCCAAAAGATGTTCACAAGTCTCTGCGATAAGAGAAAGTATCTTTTTAGGATTTTTAAAATCGGAGTAATCAACGCCTTTAAGCATATCTCTGGCATAATCGATTTTCCCAAGAAGAATATTTAAAGGCTCATAAATATCAATAGTCGGTTCTCCACGACCATGGCTTTGGGTGTATATCTGCAAGGCCTCTTTTAACTCGTTGGCGATACCGAGGTAATCGACGATATTGCCTCCGGGTTTATCCTTAAAAACTCGATTAACCCTTGCGATGGCCTGCATGAGATTGGCTCCACGCATGGGCTTGTCAATATACATCGTATGCATCACCGGAGCATCAAAACCCGTAAGCCACATATCTCTAACGATGACCATTTTTAAAGGATCATTCGCATTTTTATAGCGAGACTCCAATTCTTTTCGGCCTTTTTTATCGTAAACGTGTACCCGCAATTCTTTTTTGTCGCTTGCACTTCCCGTCATGACCACCCGAATGATGCCATCGCTAAGATCGGGGCGTCCCGTTGTATCTACGCTCCCGGCCCAATCGGGACGCAAGGCAATGATCTCATTATACATCTGTACGCAAGCCTGGCGGGAGATGCAAACTATCATGGCCTTCCCATCCATCGTTTCAAGACGATTTTCCCAATGCTCGACGATATTCTTGGCAACTTGTTTCATCCTTGATTCGGCTGTAACTAATTTTTCAAGTGCGGCCCACTTTGTCTTTTGTTCATTGGCATAAGTTTCTGAACTATCCTCCGATTGCTCCATAATTTCATCCACTTCAGCATCAAGGTCGCTTGCCTCTTCGGTGAGTTGAAGTTTGGCAAGCCTCGATTCATAATAAATGGGAACGGTGGCCTTGTCCCTAACGGCCTGTTCAATATCGTAAATAGAAACATAATCCCCAAAAACAGCGACGGTGTCCCGTTCGTCTTGGGAGATGGGAGTTCCCGTAAATCCAATAAATCCGGCATTGGGGAGGGCGTCCCTTAAATGCTTGGCATGACCGTAAGTGATTTTACCGTCTTTGCCTCGAACCTTGGCCCTAAATCCATATTGGCTTCGATGGGCCTCATCGGAGATTACGACGACATTGCGACGGTCGGAGAGCATTGGGAAATGCTCTTCATTTTCCATAAGAGAAAATTTATGAATCGTTGTAAAAATAATGCCTCCGGAAGGGCGTCGTAGTAGTTCTCTTAACTCATTTCTCGATTCGGCTTGCTTCGGCCCTTCTCCTAAAAGCTCTTCGGCGTTGGCAAAAGTTTGAAAGAGTTGACCGTCGAGATCATTTCTATCCGTCACAACAACGAGTGTGGGATTATTCATTCGAGGATGCCCCATCAGTTTTGCGGCATAACAACTCATAGAAATCGATTTTCCGCTCCCCTGGGTATGCCAAACGACTCCACATTTACCGTCTTTGATATCCTGAGTGGCGGCCACGGTGCTATTTACGGCCTCTCTAACGGCATGAAATTGGTGATAGCCTGCAATTTTCTTTATGATCTGTCCTGCATTTTCTTCAAAAATAACAAAGTGTCGGATATAGTCGAGAAAAAGCTCTCTATCAAAAAACCCTTTGACCATTATTTCAAGTTCAAGCTCAAAAGACGGTCGATCTTTTTCGGTCTTTATCGTCCTCCAAGGGGCATATCTCTCTTTCCCTGCGCTGAGCGAGCCAATTCGAGCATTGTAGCCATCGGAAATAATGGCGGCCACATTATAGATAAACAAATCTGAAATTTCGTCCCTATAGGTTTGCACCTGTTCAAATGCTTCCCAAATATCCGTCTCTTCATTCAGCGGATTTTTAAGCTCTAAAACTGCGATGGGAAATCCATTGATAAAGGCCACAATATCGGGTCTTCGATTGGTCTTTCCATGAACCGTAAATTGATTGACAATTAAAAAGTTATTATTCTCAATATTTTCAAAATCAATGATTTTAACAAAATCACCCCTTACCCCCTCATCGCCTCTCAACTCAATGGGAATACCTTTTTTAAAATATCGATGAAATTGTCTATTGTTGGCATCTAATACGGGAGATTCATGGCGAGAGATTCCGATTATAACCTCATCAATCATTGATTTTGGGATATCCGGGTTTATTTTGGCGAGGGCCTCTTCCACCCTTTCTAAAATGAGAACCTCCTTATAATCTTGTCTTTTAGGATTATCCGAATCGGGCGCAATATCATATCCACATTCATATTCCCAACCGACCTCTTTAAACCAATCGATACAATTTTGTTCTACTTGATCTTCATCTATCATCTTTATCGCCCTTTAAATATCTCTTCATTTCCTTTTCAAAATCGGACTCAATCTTCTGAGTTTTATTGTACTCCCTATACTCGTCAAGGGCCTTTCCGGAGGCCTTTCTCTTGGAGATGGAACCCTTCCCCTCCAGCACTTTATACTCATTAAAGTTTAAAAATTTATCCACGCTTTCGGCAAAATCTTTCATCGTAAATGTCAGGTGGTTTTCAATGATGTTTTCGATGTAGTCAAAGAAACCGGAAATAGTTCTCTCCAAGCGTTTAATCTCCTTTTCCCCCAAATAGTTTTTGGCCACGGTGACATCGCCGGACAAAACCCTTCCCTTCGGAGCATTTTCCCACGTCGAAAGCCCCATGTGGGGCCGATCTCGGTCGGCCTTATCATAAATAATTTCGGCGGCCGTTTTTCCCGTGATGGCAAAATGAAACTTGTTCTGTACCATCGCATAGAAGTCCCGAGTTATTTCCGATTGGGGGTCATAATCAATGCTACATTCGGCAAAAATATCCGTGATCTGCAAATAAACCCTCCTTTCACTCGCTCGAATGGATCGAACGGTCTCAAGGAGTTGTCGAAAATAATCTTTGCCAAAGGCCATGGAACCCTGCTTGAGTCTCTTATCATCGATAACAAAGCCCTTAATGATGTATTCTCTAAGGGTCTTGGTCGCCCAAATCCGAAATTGGGTGGCCCTCTTGGAGTTGACCCGATAGCCCACTGCAATAATCGCGTCGAGATTGTAGTGTTCTAAATTTCGGGTCACACTGCGTCCACCCTCGCTTTGAACTGTTCGGAATTTCCGAATAGTTGGATTTCTCTCTAACTCACCGGAATCATAGATATTTTTTAAATGTTCATTGATGGTTGATTTCGCTGCGCCAAAAAGTTCTGCCATCATCTTTTGAGTGAGCCACAGCGTCTCATCTTGCAGGAAAATATTCAGTTTCACCTGCCCATTCTGATCTGTATAGAGAATAAAATCGGAAAAGGACGAAGAGGGGATATTCTCGGTCATGGATGCCCTCTTCTCAATGGCCCATCACCGATGGTGGCCTCTATTCTATCTTTCAACTGTTTCTTTAAATCCTCTTCGCTTTCCCAAACGATGTGGTTAAATTGTCGAGTGTCAAAGTGAAGTTTTTCCTCATCTCCTTTTCGACAAGTAAAGATTACGGGGATGTTGAGTCCATGAGCAAATCCAGCTTCGTAATAAACGCCACCTCTTGCGCCGTCTTCTCCACATGAAAAATCAGCTATCAAAAATTTTGATCTTTTGATCTCTGCTATAATTTTATCATCAATTTTGCCGTTGTGTTCTTTTTTATCAATTCTTATCGGGTCGTAGCCCATTTCTCTTATTACAGGCTCTATGGCTTTTTCATAACAGCTATTCATTTCATCGCTAAACCACATAGAGACAAATGCCTGAGAACTATCAACATTACGTTCCAGAGATTCCAAGTGCTTGAACCCTTCAACACTGAATCTATATAACCTATCATTGATCTTCTCCAGATAATTTTTTTTATTCACGACATAGTTTAAAATCATATCCCAATCGGATTCACTGACACATTCTGAGAATGCCTTAGCATAGTTAATGTTATTGTTATATCTATCAAAAAAATTTATCTTATTAGAATCTCGACTAAAACTATAAAGATGTTCTAAAAGACGATTGATTCTTTCGCCTATCGGCAACTTATATAAGTTCATTTTTGCACATTTTTCAAAGGATTTGACTGTGGGGCAGATCTCGCCCTTATTTCTCTGATCTATTATCCATGTTGTAATTTTCGCTCTAAGTTCGTTCCACCAATGCTTAGGAGCAGAACCATCTTGAAGTTCTTCCCAACTGTTACGATCATTTTTGTGGATTTTATAAAAGCCTCCGGCCCGACTAGAAGTTATTGTAAAAAAATCTTTTTCAACTTGATCTTCAGTGACTGTTACATCATTACCCCATATTGGACACTTGATTCCCTGCCGTTGATCTTCACTCATACTGATTCCTCATCTTTGATTTATCCACCCTGTCGTCTTCAAGTTTAATATTGGAGAGGTCTATTTTACCTGCCAAGAGTTTGGGGAGGAGGGCATCTCTAACTTTCTCTAGGGTTTTATTTTCTTTATAAATTAAATCGGACTCCAGATTGACTTGTCGAGTCAAGAGGGAGAATTTATTTACTAAGAGCCTATCGGGAATAATTATGAACGGGCCCTGCAAGGAATCGAGCGGAAGCATATTTACAGTTGTTCCATTTGAATATCCTTGTACAGTTTTCACATAGAATGGATTTTTAAAGATATGTTGGATGAATTGCTTTGTAATCGAATTGTGCTTCGGATGAACTCGATATAAATGATGACTAAAAATTCCTTTAGGGTAAAATGATGGAATTCTTGCACCATAACCAATCAATAAATGTTTATGCCCTTGTTCAGTATTCGCTATAATAACGTCTTCTGGCTCGATCTCAAATTTTAACTTATATTCAAGGTTATAATATTTTATTCCTTTACTTTTATAGCCTCCTCCTTCATAGACCGAATTAAGATTATGCATTGGAATTCCTGAAGTGGATAGACCTGCACCTTTGTAACTGAATCCTCGTACTGGATTTAAAGCATATTTCATTCGTTTTGATAGCCACCCCTTCGGAATCTTCCCAAGCTCACTCTCTTCAAACTCACTCGGAAACAACGATGCCGTATGTTTCAATTCTTTTTGCTGTTCCTTACTCATTTTTGTGAGCTTTTGAGTAAGCCGTCGATCCATTTCCTTAAAGTTTTCAGCAAAGTCTTTAGGGGTGCAAATCCCCGAGATGATGGCCATGCCTGCACGTTCAGCTTGCTCCTTGGAAAGACCTTTTTCTAAGGCAAGTTTTTTAGCGTGAACGGGATCGAAGTCAATAAACCAGGATTTGAATATGGCCTGAGCTATTTTTTCAAGAATTTCATTTATATTATTGTTGACATATATTTTAGAATCAATAGTAGAAATAATATAACCTATTTTTACTTCTATTGATTCGCCAAACCTTGGGATTTTTAAGGAGCGTATGGATTTTAAACTAAGGGTTTTCTGGGTACTGCCTACAACCTTGGATTCGATTTGAGATTTTGCATATGATGAATTTAAAAATGCATATAAGTAATTTGAACATATTTTTTTAGGGATTATTGCGCTAACATTTTGCCCCATACAGAAATCTGTATCTTTTACCTTTGCAGTCATTCCATATGTTCCAACACGAGTAATTATTATATCATTCTCTTGAGGTTTATATTGTCGAGAGAACTCATTAAATACATCATCTGAAACTTGAGATGCATTAAATAAATCAAGTGTTCCATATTTGACATCTGTGGCACGAACCATTGGCTTTCCTTTACTGGAATATCGTGGTGTTTTGTGAAGAGAGTCAATGATGTCGGCAACTTCGCTTAATGAAGTTACGACCCAATTTTTAGGGGCATCCTCTTTACTCTTCAAAACGAGATGTTCTTTTTTTATGCCTCTATGAACTCCTCCTGCTCTTTCATCCCAAATAAATAATTTAATAAGAACCATCTCTTTCTTAATAACTTTCCTGATCTTACCGTCAATTTGAGAAAGATCGACCACATCGGCCTTGTACGGCAAATCCGAGTTTTCAAAGTCGGTACGGAGGTTCCTAATAAGCCTCGGGGAAATTTCGTCGTCACACTCTAGGGCCAAATCTAAATCGGAGGAGTCTTTGGCTGTCCACCTCGCCCTACTTCCGTAAACAAAAACCTTGATATCGCTTCCATCAAGATGCTTATTAAAAATGTCCGTGACAATTTGAAAATGATCGGGTCTAATATCAATCGACTTACTCAAGATATTTTTTCCTTTCGGTGATTTGAGACGAAAGATATCTCAATTCATGCAAAAATCCATTCCTCAATTCAACGTCCGGTGAAAAACCTCGCCGGGCCATATCATCTCGGCACTTGCGAAACTTCTTCCACACGGCCAACTCCTCGGTAAGAATCGATATGGCGAAAGCTTTTCGGATGAGTTGTTCAAATTCAAGGTAATTGATTTCCGTAGGGCTCCCGGAACTTTCCTTCAGATATTCTTTGATGAGCCGGATGGCCAAGTCGTAAGTTTGAGAAAATTGGTCATCGGATTTTTCAAAACTTTTGAGATTGTCTTCAAATTCTTTTAAAATATTTTCAAGACGACCTATCCCCATTTTTCACCTTTCAATTTTTCGTAAATTTTGATGGCATCGGCTACAAATGTTCCTGCTCCTTCAATAACGCTCAAGGCCTTTTTCTCGTTGTAATCGTGACTCGTGCTATTTCTCAAGTCGTGATAATCGTGCCACTTTTGAAGAGGGTGAGGTAAAAGATCGCTCTCTACGGATTTTTTTAGAACCTCTTTTGGAGAAGACCCGATATTTTTAACTGCCGATTTTTCGAGATAGACCTTCAAGTATTTCCAAAAGCAATCAAAGCAAACCTCAAACCTTTGAACCAGAGCATCTTTGACGGAATCGCTGTATTTATGGGGCGGCCCTAAACTCTCTTCGTCATAGAGTTTCTTTTGTTCTTCCAGGGCCTTAAGGGATTTTTGAAACTTTTTGAGCGAATCCTTATAATCGGCCATGTTGAGTCCCTGTTAGCTTAGAAATAAAATGATTGATCTCTCCCAAAAATTCGGGAAAGGACGCTACGATTTCGTCGGTGATTTTTTCATCGAAGCTCTCGCTAACCTTAATTCGACACTCTCTAAAGCCCTTCCACTTTTGAACTCCTTGAGCAATAAGGGATTCTTCATGGGCCTTTCGGATCATTTGGTAAAACGTGTATTTTTCAATTTCATCCGGGTTGGCCGATATCTCCTTTAAACACCTATTTATCATTTTGAGTCCTATCTCATAAGTCCTTTTGAAGCTATAAATACAGGCATCCCTCATCATGGAGTCGTTAGATTCATCAAGAATACGAAGCCTCTCCTCTAAAGATTTTGTGGCCTTTTCCAAAGAAGATATATCCATCTCGACTTTCATAGCTTAAACCCAATAGCTGCCAAATTCTCTCTGATCTCTTCTTGCAATTTTTTTGACTCCTCAAATTGCTCTGCAAGTTCTTTTGTGAGTGAGTTCATCTTTTCATGGAACGGAATGGCATCCTCTTCGCTTTCGGCCACGCCGACATATCTTCCCGGAGTGAGAACGTAGTCATTGGATTTGATCTCTTCAAGCGAAGTCGATTTACAAAGTCCCGCTTGATCCCGATAGGAGTTGTCGGTATTTCTCCAGTCATGGTAAATCTCGGCCAATCGCCCGATATCCTCATCCGAAAAGGCCCTTTGGGTTCGGCTGACCATGCTCCCTCTTTCCCTGGCATCGAGAAAGAGAACTTCTCGAACCCTCTTTCTCTTTCCGTCTTTACCCGATTTGTCTTTGGTCAAAATCCAAATACAGGCGGGAATTTGGGTATTGAAAAAGAGCTGGCCCGGAAGGGCAATCATGCAGTCCACGAGATCGGCTTCCAAGAGCTTCTTTCTAATCTCACCCTCTCCGCTTGCTTGAGAGGACATAGAGCCGTTGGCCAAAACAATTCCGGCATACCCCTTTGGAGCAAGGTGATAGATCATGTGCTGAACCCAGGCAAAGTTGGCATTACTTTTGGGTGGTGTTCCATATTTCCACCGACGATCATTTTCTAGTTTGTCTCCTCCCCAATCACTGATATTAAAGGGAGGATTGGCCATAATAAAATCAGCTTTGAGATCGGGATGCTGATTTTTACTAAAGGTGTCGGCCGGTTCCTTGCCAAAATTAAAATCAATTCCTCTGATGGCCAGGTTCATGGCCGATAGTCGCCAGGTAGTCGGGTTAGATTCCTGGCCGTAGAGAGAAATCTTTGTTTTGGCCTCATCAATATGCTTTTTGTCCGTATGGGCCTCAATAAACTTTTCGCTGGAAACAAAAAAGCCACCCGAGCCCATGGCCGGATCATAAACTCTTCCCTCATAAGGTTCGAGGCATTTAACAATTAAATCGACCACGGATTTAGGAGTATAGAACTGTCCGCCTTTTTTACCTTCCGCTGAGGCAAATTGTCCCAAGAAGTATTCATAGACACGGCCTAGAATATCTTTTGAACGGTCATCGGAGTCGTTGAATCCTATAGTGGAAACAAGATCGATAAGTTCAGAAAGCTTGATATTGGCCTGTCTTCGGGCAAAGTCTTTTGGGAGAACATTTTTGAGCTTTTTGGGGTTATCTTTTTCGATGGCCACCATCGCATCGTCGATAATTTTTCCGATATCGGCCTGTTTGGCCTTATCTTGGATTCCCTTGTACCCGGCAATTGGATTTCCTTGCCATCTCGCCTTGAGTGGAACCCAGAAGATATTTTTCTTAAGGTAATAATCCCTTTCCTCTAACTCCTTTTCAATTTCTTTGGGAGTGGCCCCTTCCCAATAATAGTCATGATTCGGGTCGGTCAGTTCTTTTTTGAGTTGAACTCTAAACTCTTGAAAGCTATCCGAAACATATTTCAAAAAGATCAGCCCAAGCACAACGTGCTTGTATTCTGCGGCATCCATGCTGTTTCTAAGCTTATCGGCAGCAAGCCAGAGCTTTTTTTTAATATCTTCTTCTAAGGTTTTCTTTTTTT
>JAPONP010000059.1 GCA_026713835.1 Bacteriovoracales bacterium | reverse complement strand
CTTCGGCGGATTCGCAGGCACTGGATTCCGGAGAGGAAGAGGGAATCGTAAAGGTGATTTCTTCCACCGGGGATGCATGGGCCGAAAAACTAAAGAACCCAAAGGCCAAAAATCCGATCACTGTCATAATTGCTGCATTCATCTTTCATATCTCCCTAATAATGGTTTAATTTCGGATGAGTGTAAGTCATTTGAAATTTGAATCAAGCGAGTCTGTACTTTTTACACCCCCTCTGTCTTTTCCCCTAGACCAAAAAACAGCGAATCCTTCGATCCGACCCCTTGAGCTCAAGGCCCGGCACCTCCTTAGAGCATCTGGCTTCGGCCAGAGGGCATCTTGGATGAAAGGGGCAACCCGGTGGAGGACTCACGGGAGAGGGAGGAGACCCTCTCATGGGTTTGAAGCGGGATTTTTCATAGAAGGAGGGGGCCGACCGAATCAAGGCCTCGGTGTAGGGGTGGAGAGGGGAGTCGAAAACCTCCTCGGCGTCCCCTTCCTCGACGATCTTTCCAAGATAGATCACGGCAACCCGATCGGCCAGGTGCCTCACCACATGGAGGTCGTGGGAGATGAAGATATAGCTTAGGGAAAACTCCTCTTTGAGGCGTCCCAAAAGGTTTAAGACCTGGGCCTGGATGCTGACATCCAGGGCCGAGACCGGCTCATCACAGATCAAAACTTTAGGCCTTTGAACCAAGGCGCGAGCGATGCCAAGTCGTTGGCGTTGCCCGCCGCTAAACATATGGGGGAAACGATGCCCCATCCCCGAGTGGAGCCCCACCATCTCCATGGCCTCGAGGGCCTTGGTAAGGCATTGCTTTCCGGACAAAGAGGTGTTGATCCTGAGCGGTTCGGCCACGATTTCCCAGGCCTTTTTCCTGGGGTTGAGGGAGCTATAGGGGTCTTGAAAGATCATCTGAACGAGGGATTGCAACTCCTTTTTCGAATAAGAGGAAAGGGGGCGTCCTTGGAGGGTGATGGAGCCACTGTCCGGGGTTTCAAGCCCCATGAGTTGGCGGGCCAGGGTGCTTTTGCCGTGACCGCTCTCTCCCACCACGGCCAGGGTTTGCCTTTCCCCAAGCGCAAAAGAGACCCCGTTTAAGGCCTTGAGCTTTTGCTCGGATCCAAAGATCGCCTTGAGGGTGTAGTGCTTTTTGAGATCGTGGGCCTTGAGGATGGAGGTTTTGGGGGACTCGTTCACGTCCATTCTCCTAGAGGCAAGTGGCATTTATAGGAAAGGCCTAGGACTTCGACCCTCTCGGGGTCTCGCTCTTCGCACAAAGATCCTGCATGGGGGCAGCGGGGATGAAATTGGCAGCCCGTAGGGCGGCTCAAGAGATTGGGGACCACGCCGGGGAGGTTATAGAGGGTGGACTGGCGCTGCTTTTGATGGCCCGGCAGGCTTTTGAACAAGGCCTCCGTATAGGGATGGATGGGGAGTTTAATGATCTCGTCCGTGACTCCCGACTCCACGACCTCTCCTGCATACATGACCTGGGCCCGGTCGCTGATATTGGCCACGACCCCTATGTCATGGCTCACAAAGAGGATGCCCATTTTTCTCTCCTCCCTAAGGCGCAAGAGAAGGTCCAAAATTTGGGATTGAATGGTGGCATCCAGTGCCGTGGTGGGTTCGTCGGCGATGAGAAGTCCGGGTCTTGAGGCGATGGCTTGGGCGATCATCACCCGCTGGCACATCCCTCCGGAAAGTTCGTGGGGGTAGCTGCCGAGGCGTTTGGCCGGAGCGGGAAGCCCCATTTGATCCAAAAGTTCCAAGGCCCTTTCCCGGCGTTCCTTTTTCGATCCTCCCAGATGAACGGCGATGGCCTCGTCGATTTGTCGTCCGATGGTCAAGCAGGGATTGAGGGCGGCCATGGGGTCTTGAAAGATCATGGCCATCTCCTTTCCCCTAAGTTTCCTCCTTTCCGTGTTCGAAAGACTCAAAAGGTCGCGCCCCCTAAAGCGAAGAGTGCGGGCCTTGAGGTCGGCATTGTCCGGCAAAAGCCCCATGAGGGCCAAGTTGGCCAGGCTCTTCCCACAGCCGCTCTCTCCTACGACCCCTAAAATTTCTCCCTCTTTCATCTCGAAGGAGAGGTGGCGTACGGGGTGGATCGTACCCTTTCGGGTGGGAAAACTCACGCAAAGGTCTTGGACTTCCAAGAGTTTTTGGGCCTTCTTCATCGCTTGAGCCTCGGATCGAGGGCGTCTCGCAAACCGTCCCCAAAGAGGTTAAAGCCCAAGACCACGGCGAGAATGCAAAGCCCCGGCAAGGCCGTGCCCCAAGGGGAGGTCTCCATAAACATACGGGCCGAGGCGAGCATGGTTCCCCATTCCGCCGTGGGGGGGCGTGCCCCTAGGCCCAAAAAGCCCAGGGCCGCTGCATCCAGAATGCCGTTGCTAAAGGTCAGGGAAGCCTGAACGATGAGAGGGGCCATACAATTGGGGAGGATATTGGAAAACATCTGTCTCCAAGGCCCGGCCCCAAAGGAAGCGGAGGCCAGGACGTATTGCTTTTTCTTTTCCTCCAAAACCCCGGCCCGCACCAGGCGGGTGAAGGCCGGGATGGAAATAAAGCTCACGGCCAAGGTGGCGTTGAAAAGACCCGGGCCAAGGATTGAGACCACCACGATGGCCAAGAGGACGCTTGGAAGGGCCATGATGATGTCCATAAGACGCATGATGATGGTTTCGATGCCCTTTCCAAAGTGACCGGCCACAAGGCCTAAAAAGGTTCCCACGGTGGCGGAGAAGACAACCACCAAAAGGCCTATGCCCATGGAGACCCTGGCCCCGTAGAGGAGGCGGGAGAGCAGATCGCGCCCCACACTGTCGGTTCCCAGAGGAAAGCGGGCGACTCCGTCGGCGAAGGGGGCCGGGGGCAGGCGCAATTGGCCTTCAAAAATTTCCGTGGGGTCGTGGGGGGCCAGGAGGGGAGCAAAAAGCGAAAGAAAGATGAAGATCATGACGACGGCCAATCCTATACAGGCCCCCCGCCCCCGTTTAAAGGAGTGCCAAAATTCCAAAAAGGGGTGTTCAATCTCCTCTTGGGCCTTGTCTCGTTCCATCAGCGAGACCTTTTCATCTGGGGATTGACCAAGGCGTAGATGGCATCCACGGCCATATTGATAAAGATCACCATGGAGGCGATGATGAGAACCCCACCCTGAATGACCGGGTAATCCCTTTGCTCAACACTATGGACCATCCACTTTCCGATCCCGGGCCAGGAAAAGATGGTCTCGGTGAGGATGGCCCCGGTGATGATGCTGCCAAACTGAAGGCCTATGACCGTGATGAGGGGGATCAAGGCATTTCTGAGGGCGTGGAAGATGAGGACATTTCTTTCCTCGAGTCCCTTGGCCCGGGCCGTTCGGACGTAATCTTTATGAAGAACCTCCAGCATACTGGATCTCGTCATGCGAGCGACCACGGCCAAGGGAATGGTGCCGATGACCACGGTGGGGAGGAGGAGGTGGCGAAGGGCACTGAAGAAGGCTTCGATATTTCCTTGAAGGAGGGTATCCACCAGGAAAAGACCGCTCACGGAGGGGATATCGTAGAGGATGTGGATTCGCCCCGAGACGGGGGTGAGACCGAGATTCACGGAAAAGGCGATGATGAGGATCAAGGCCCACCAAAAGATGGGCATGGAATGGCCCACGAGAGAAAGACCCATGATGGTGTAGTCGAAGGCGCTATGGTGTTTCATGGCCGCCACCACTCCGGCCGGGATGCCGATAAAAACGGCGAAGAGGATGGCACAAAGACCGAGTTCCAAGGTGGCCGGGAAGCGGGAGAAAAACTCCTCCGTCACGGGCCTTTGGGTCAGGGTGGACTTGCCCAAATCCCCCGTGGCCGCATTGCCGATGAAGCCCAGATATTGTCGGTAGAGGGGCAGGTGAAGCCCCAGCTTTTTTTCCATTTGGGCATACTGCTCTTCACTCCCTCCCCTCTCTCCCAGCATGAGAAGAACCGGGTCTCCGGGAACGAGGCGAACCAGGGCAAAGGCCAGGAGGGAAACCCCCATGAGGGTGGGAATGGCCGTGGACAGTTGTCTGAGAAAAAAGCCGCCCAAAGTTACAGACTCCGCTTACAGATCGCAACCGCTAGGGGGTCTTCCCTTTGATGACGACGCTGTAAAAATGATCTCCCCCGAGAGGGTCGATGACGTATCCGCCGATATTTTTTCGGACGGCCCTATAAATAGTGGCATTGGCCAAGGTCACCCAAGGGGCCTCCTCTTTAAAAATTTCTTGGGCCTTTTTGTAGAGGGCCTCCCTTTCCTTTTGGGAGTTCAAGACCTTGGCCTTTTGAACGGCCTCATCGAAGGGCCCGTGACACCATTTGGCCGTGTTGGTTCCCGATTTGACGGAAGCGCAACTCAGAAGAACGCTGAGGAAATTTTCCGGGTCCGCATAATCGGCCGACCAACCGAGTTGGAGCATGGAGTGTTCATCTTTTCTCGATTTGTCCAAATAGGTTCCCCAATCGTAGGAGACGATCTCGGCTCTGATGCCCACTTTTTTGAGATCGGCCTGCATCATCTCTCCCATCTTTTTTCCGTCCGGGTTGTAGGGGCGAGAGACGGGTAAGACCCAAATATCCGTGTCAAAACCGTTGGGATACCCGGCCTCTTTGAGAAGTTTTTTTGCACGCTCGGGATCGTAGGCGTAGTCTTTGATCCCCTCATGGTAGCTCCAAAGGGTCGGAGGGATGGGATTTTTGGCCACGGTGGCCCGATCGAAGTAGATGGCCTTGATATAGGATTTTTTGTTCAAGGCCATGTTGACGGCCTTCCGAATCCTTTTGTCTTGAAAGGGTGTCTTGCCCGTATTCATGGCCAGATAACCCACGTTGAGACCGCTTTTGCGGATGACTTCGATTTCCTTATGGGTCTCCATGGCCGCGAGATCGGCCGGGGAGGGTTCGGCCACGATATGACATTCTCCGGTCTTGATCTTTTGAAAGCGAACATTGGGGTCCGGAGTGATGGAGAAAATGAGTTCATCGAAGGCCGGGGCCTTGGAGAAGTGCTTCTTAAAGGATTTGTAGCGGATGAGGGTATCCTTCACGTATTTTTGAAAAACGAAAGGGCCCGTGCCCACGGGTTTCATGTCGAAGAGATCCGCCTTGCCCAGGGCGATCAATTTTTCCCCGTACTCCTTGGAGGTGATGCTCATGTGGTGGGTGGCCATCTGGGAGAGGAAGGCCGCATGAGGGCCCTTCAAGACGATCTTGACCTTATGATCCCCGACTTTTTGAACCTCTTTGATATTTTTGTCCATGCCTAAGGCCTGGTAGAACTCGTAGATACCTCCGCCCACTTGGTGGAGGGGGTGTTTGGGGTCGGCCATACGCCCTATGGAATAGACCACGTCGTCCGCATTGAAGGGCCTGGTGGGGGTGAAAAGATCGTTGGAGTGAAAGGGAACATTTTTTCTCAGATAAAAGGTGTACTCCAGCCCGTTCGGACTGATTTCCCATCTTTCGGCCAGGCCGGGAACGATAGTGGTCTTGCCCAATTCAAACTCCACCAAGCGGTCGAAAACCGCTCTGGCCGAAGCCGTGATGCTGGTTCCGTCGCTGACCACCTGGGGGCCCAGTTTATTGGGGGAGCCCTCGGAGCAATAGATGACGGCGTTGCCCCTTTTTTCCGAGGAGGGAAGGCAGCCCGCAAGGGAAAGGGCGAGAAGGAAAGCTGTGGCGATAGACTTAGGGTTCATTGTGGTTTTCCTGTTTTCACGTAGGGGTTGGTAGAAAATTGGGGACATCTTACTCCTCAATGCCTACTTATTCAATTCCAAACTGTCCCGGTTCGGTGGCGATAGATTGAGGGAGTTGGCACGTTTAGTGCGTTATGTTACCTTGTTCCCCGAATATGGAAGACCCAAAGGTTCGAGTCAACTGCATCTACAGGGCCACGGAAGGGGAAGGGATCGCCGTGGGCCGCCCCCAAATCTTCATCCGCTTGCAGGGGTGTCGCGTGGGTTGCCGCAATTGCGACTCCAAGGAAACCTGGGATTTTGGAGAGGGGCAAGAAATGGAGATGGATCGGGTTTTAGGGGAAGTGGACGGGCTGGCAGACGGAAACATCCGTTGGGTCTCTCTAACGGGAGGCGACCCCCTCGATCCCGCCCACCTCAAGGCCTTGGATGTCTTGATCCATCGACTCGCCAAAAGGGGTTATGCCGTTAACCTCGAGGCCTCGGGAACCCGAATCGTCCCGGAGATTTTTCGGCGGGTGGATTTTATAAGTTTCGATTACAAAACTCCTTCCACCGGGGTGAGAACCCCCGTTCCCCTTCTTCTCGAACTCTCGGAACACTATCTCGGAAAATTTCAAATCAAATCCGTCGTGGAAGATGAGGGAGACTTTCACGCTTGCCTCAAGGCCCGCGAGGAACTGGAGAGGGCCGATTGCGGGATTGGTTTTGAGTGGTGTCTCACCCCGGCCTACAGTCCCCACGAACGTTTTGATCCCGCAAGGTTTACCAAGATCATGTCCCTCAATATGGAACACGGCTCCCGCTTTCGAGTGATCGGTCAGCAACACAAATGGGTTTACGGTCCTCGGCAAAGAAGGGTCTGAAACCGCCCGAGGGGCTTGATCGCCTTTTAAAGGTTTGCCTTGACAGGTCTAGTCGTAGTAAACAGAGGGCATGGCGGTGGAAAAGATAGGGCAGCTCTACGGCAAACTTTTGGAATCCTTGGAAAAGGAGGGTAACTGGGCCCGGGAGAAATTGGATCGGCTGGGTCTCGCCGGAAAACCCTGCGACCCCTGGGGGCTGGATCCGGCCTATTGCCTCAAGACCCTGCGCCTTTTGGCCCCCCTCTACCGTCAGTACTTTAAGGTTCGAGTCTATGGGGCCCACCATGTGCAGGATAGACCCTACGTCTTGGTCTCCAACCACTCGGGGCAAATCGCCATCGACGGTCTTCTCATCTTCATGGCCATGGCCCTCGACGTGGATCATCCCCGCATCGTTCGCCCCATGATGGAGCGATTCATGATCAAACTCCCCTTTGTGGGCGAGGCCTCCCTTAGATTGGGGGGGGTGTTGGGGGATCGCCAAAACTGCATCAAGCTCTTGGAAGAGGGGCAGTCGGTTTTGGTTTTTCCGGAAGGAGTTCGGGGTGTTTCCAAGAGCACTTCCGAGTTCTACCGATTGCAACCTTTTACGAGGGGCTTTTTCCGCATGGCCTTGGCCGCTCGAAAGGAGATTTTGCCCATCGCCGTGGTGGGGGCCGAGGAGTTTTACCCCTTCGTCTATCAGGCCAAAGGGGCGGCTAAGCGGCTGGGGCTTCCCGCCCTTCCCATAACACCGCTTTTTCCCTGGCTTGGGCCCTTAGGGGCCGTTCCCCTGCCAAGTCCCATCGATATCCATATAGGGCCCCCCATTCCCGTTCCGGAAGAACTGGGGGAGGATGCCCCCAATCGGGATATGGACGCTTGCGTTCTTGAGGTCAAAAGGTCCATCGGCGGTATGCTCAAGGCCGGGCTCAAAAAGAGGCGCAAGTTTATCGATCCCAAGGCCTTTCTCAAAAACTTTGGAGTGGGAAAGTGATCCCCCGCTCGATTCTCGTCATCGGCATCTCCGGCAGCTTGGCCCAAAAAACCGTGGGCTTGCTCCTGGAAAAGTACCCGAACGCCACCATACGGGGGATCGATGCCCGCCCCCTGCCGCCGGGTTTCGGGCCAAACGAGCGGTTGCAAATGGAACGCATACCCTATCGTCGGAATAGCTTTGAGCGGTTGTTTCGGGATCATCGCTTCGATTTGGTGCTCAACCTGGGCCGCTTTTCCCATTCCCAAGGGCACACACCCAAGGATATGGCCCGCAAATTGGAATTTTCCGTGATCGGCAGTCGGCGTATCTTGGATCTTTCCTTAAAAAGCGGTGTGAAAAAAGCCGTGACCCTCTCCACCTTTCACGTCTATGGGGCCTTGCCCGACAACCCTACCTCTATCTCGGAGGAGATGCCCCTGAGGGCCTCGCTCAAATATCCCGACTTGCGCCATGTCGTGGATATGGACAACGTGGTCGCCAAGTGGATGTGGCGCCATCAAAACGCCATGGACTCCGTGGTGTTGCGCCCGTGCAATATCGTGGGCCCGAGCATTCGCAACACCATCTCTCGTTACTTGACCCACCCGAAGGCCCCCTATCCCATGGACTTCAACCCCATGATGCAGTTTATCCATGAACACGATATGGCCAATGTGGTGGCCGGGGCCTCGGAACTTTTGCCTACGGGAATCTACAACGTGGCCCCTCCGGGAGGAGTGATAGGTTTGAGGCAGGCCCTCAAGGCGATGGGCAATGAGGGGCTTCCCATTCCGTTTTTTTTGGCCGCTTGGCCCCTTCGCCTCCTCCAATGGCCCAGGCTACGGGTGCCGGGTTATCTCATCGACTATCTTATCTATTCCTGTCTTATCGATAGCAGTTTGTTGCATCGGCATTTGCCAAAGGACTTCTTTCGATATTCCGTGGAAAAGGCCTTGCAAGGGCTTCGAGAGGCTTCCACGAAAAAACGTCTTTGATTGTCCGTTTTTCCACCTCTCATTTCCTTTTTGTGCTATACTCCAAGACAATTTATCAAGGGTATATTTATGGCAAAAGCTGTAAAAAAAGCGACATTAGATGACGCATGGGAGATTATCCGGCAGTTGGGAGAGGCCCAGAAGGAAACCGACCGCCAAATCAAAGAAATGGCCAAGGAAACCGACCGTCAAATTGAGGAGAACAAAAAACGTATTCGTTATCTCGACAACCTTTTTACCGGGCAATGGGGCAAATTGATAGAAAGTCTCGTTCGGGGGGATTTGGTTAAGCTTCTCCAGGAAAGAGGTGTTCAAGTCAACAGGCTGGCCCAAGTCACCAGCGACGAAATTGATGGTAAGGAATACGAATATGACCTTATTGCAATCAACGGTAGCGAAGTCGTCGTCGTTGAGGTTAAAACAACCCTATCTGTTAAGGATGTTGATCACTTTATTGAAAAGCTTCAACACTTTAAAAAGGTCTTTCCGGAATACAAGGATCGAAAAATTTTTGGGGCCGTGGCCTACCTCAAGGCCAATGAGGGGGCCGGTAAAAATTCAGAAAAGAAGGGCCTCTTCGTTATTCGGGCCACCGGAAATAGTGCGAGTATCACCAATAGTTCAAAGTTTCAACCCAAGGTCTTTGCTTAAAAAGTGTAACTACTCGCACCTCTAGCAAAAACTGTAATAAAGGCAAGGTAACTGTTCTCCACCCGGATAAGATTGGTAGGAGGCAGTCGACTGCCAAGATTGCCGGGGGGTGAGCAGTTACTAAAAAGTCACCTCATCCCAAAAGAAGAGGAGAGGTGGTGGCATCCCCTTCGATTCCCCGCCTGATGGTGAGTTTTTTCCCACAGTCTTTTCCGTAGGCCTTGGCCTTTTCGTTGGGCCTCCACAGACTTTGTCCAAAGCTCAGACGACCGTAAACGCTCCTGGCCTTTTGGGCGAGATCGTTTTGGAGAAGAGCGATGGCCTTTTGATCCCGTTCGCTCAGGCGAATTTTTTGGGCCTCGTGGATGCTTTTATAACCTTCCGAAACCCCTCTCATAAACGATGTCTTTTGGGAAATTCCCGTAAGAGAGCTTTCTTTGTAGAGCCTTTCGAGTTCTCGGTTGAGGAACCCTGCCACATAGTCGGCGATCAAAACGTGTTCTCTCGTTCCCGTGACCTCCAAAACCACTCGACCCTTTTCGTGGTTAAAGACCGGATAGACATAAAAGAAGCGTAAAATGTCGGCGATGGCCTGGTATTTGCCGGTGGATCTTTGAAACGAAAGGATTTTGTGTACGCAAATCTCCTCATCGTCATCGTCTCCGTCTCGATCTTTATCGCAGATATCCAGTCGATTTTTTGATTCGAGGTGATGGTTGATAAGGAGTTGATTGGCCTTGGCCGTGGCCGACTCGGCTTCGTGGACATTATCACTATGGGCCAAGGCCAAGAGTTTTTTCACCCGGTCCACGATTTTTTTTCTCCCTCGATCCTCCCGTTCAAACTCTTGGGACTCCATGTCCACGGATGCACTCCACACCCTCTTTGTCCATCCATAGGATCGACAGATATCCCTAAATTCTTTCCCGTGATCGTTCACTTCGGTTCCCATGCGAAGAAAGCACATGAGATGGGCCAATTCGTGGCGAAGGAGGTTTCGGATAAAGGAGTTGTCGCCTCTTGTGATGAGGGATTTATGAAGACCTATTTCAAACCGTCCTCCGTGAAAATAACCCAGAGGGCGTCCTTCAAAGCAGACGAAGTGGAGGGGATAGCTATGGCCCTCAAAGGAAAACCGTTTTCTTTTTAAGGTGAGATTCATCTCCTCTTGCATGATGATGCGGGCCTCTTTTTTGACCCGCAAAAGAAAAGCCGAGATGGTTTTGGAATAGATAATCATGGAGGTCGCAGGAGTCCTTACCTCTTTTTTCTCTTTCGTCTTTTCTTATTAAAGGGGTTATTCTTTTTCGCCTTGGCACTGAGATCGGAAGGGGCCTTCCTTTCGGAAGGGGTCTTTTTTTCGGCAGGGGGCCTTGGGGGAGGGGAGGGTGGTCGGCCTTCATCGACCGGCGTTTGAGAGGGTTTGGATTCGGGGGAATCTTGAGAGGGGGCCAAAGGTTTTTCGGGGGCCTTTTGGGGAGGGGGCGGCGGTCCAATGACGGTCGAAGTCTCTTGGGAGATATGATCGAAGTTTTGAGGCATCTCCCAAGAGGGTTTGGGGTTTTGTTTTTGAGGGTCGTATTGAAGGGCGTGGTAGCGTCGAATCACTCCCCGATCTGTCAGCATATCGAACTCCTCGGGGATGATGTGATGGCGCAAGACCTTGCCCCTATCCCCGTTTAGGGTTTCGATGAGTTCGTCTTTTTCGGGAAGGCGGGAGAGTTTGTCCCGGTAAACGTTTTGCTCGTAGGAAAGGCAGCACTTGAGTTGGCCGCAAAGGCCGTTGAGTTTGGCCGGAACGAGAGAGAGATTTTGCAATTTGGCCATTTTGATGGAGATATTTCCGTAACGGTTCAAAAAGGTCGAGCAACAAAGGGACAGACCACAAGGGCCTAGTCCCCCCAAAGCCGCGGCCCTTTCCCGTTGGCCGATTTGGCGAAGTTCTATTTTCATCTTGAGTTCGCCCACGAGGTCTCGAATGAGGGCCCTAAAATCCACTCTTTGAGGGGCCGTAAAGTAGAAGACGACCTTTTTCCCGTAGGCGATGAGTTCTACATGGGTCAGATTCATATTGAGTCGGTGTTTTTCGATGAGCTTTTTGCAAAGCTCCTCCATCTCCTTTTCTTTGCTTTCCTGAGAGCCGCCGGTATTCTCATCTTCATCGGTGGCGGGTCTTGAGATGGTTCGGATGGGCTCCAACTCTTTTTGGTAGGGGGCCTCATAGGGGAAGGAGTTGACGTAACCCACGGTCATGCCCCGATCGCTCAAGGCCATGACCTTTTGGCCGTAGGAAAAGGAGCGTTTGCCCAAAATGAAGGGGTAGGAGTGGGCATGGCCCGGGAAGCGAACCCGGATAAATTGGAGGGTTTGCCCCTCTCGGTAACGCCCCCGGTTTTTTTCCCTCTCGCTTAGTGCCGATGGTGTGGAGGAGGTTTCCTCTCGAAGGGTATCCGTTCTTTCCATAGATTTGTATTGGGCCTTGATCGCCCTATGAAGTCAATGGACGGCACGTTGCTCGTGGCCTTCTTTTTGGGAAAGCCTGTAAATGAAGGGGATGAGGAGGGCCAAACGGGTTTGGACGGGGCCGTTTAAGCTTTCCTGTTCCTCTAAAAATCGAACGATGCGCTCAAAATCCCGGCACTCTTCAAATGTTTTCAGATGCCCTCGACACCACCCCAGGGCCCGGCGAAAAAAAAGAGGGGCCTTCCCGTCTTGCCCAATCCGGCGGCAAAACTCCACCAAAGAGAGGTCTTCGTTCCAGAGATGGGCCAAGTCCTCATCCCGCTCTCTAAGAAAGTGGGGGAAAGAGGTTTGGGGGCCCGGGACGGGTGTTTTTTGAGAGGAGCGCAGACGAAAGGTCACGGCCCGGCTTTTGACCGTGGGAAGGATGGGGGCCCCCTTTGGATTGAGAAGAAAGATGGATGAGTTTTCGGGAGGGGCCTCCAAAGTCTTTAAGAGTTTGTTGAAGACGATGGGCCCACAGAGCCCCGCATCCCTTATCACAAAATAGCGAGGCCTTCCCGTAAAACTTTGAAACTCAAACTCTCGAACGATGGAGTCGATCTGGGCCGTCGTGTAGGGTTTATCCCCTTCCAAGGTCAAGGTGTCCCGGGCGCAAACGGAATCCGGGGAAAGTCCCTGGAGAAGTCGATCCATCCATCGGTCGAGCTCTTCGGGTGGGAGATGGGGATGGCCCTCTATGAGGCAAAACGGGGGAAGGCCTTTTTCTTGAGCCTTGCGCAATAGGGAGAAGGCCAGGCTTTCATTATCCATCTTTCAATGACCCCTCTCTTTTTGAGCGTTGACTTGAATGTTGATGGCGCGAGGCGGCGTGGACAAGACGGGACAGGGTGTCCACGGAGCACCGTTTCTTTTGAACGACTCGACCACGCCCCCGGGGCCCCTAAAAGGCCCATAAGGGGGCGGGAGAATTGCAAGCCCTGGGAACGCTGAATTCGGCGATGAGGTGTCCACGGGACATCGCGTCGTTTTTGAGGAAGAAATTGGGGTTGGCAACGAGGCGGGCCCGGGCCATTCAAAGGCCCCGAGGGGGACCGATCGTTTATGAAAAAAGATGGGGGTCGTTGAAAGATTATCCATGGAGTCGATCCCGGCAAAGCCTTTGAATCTCTTGGCCTACGTCTTGAATCTCGCGATCCCCTTGTATTTTGACGATGCGTTCGGGGTAGTGGCGAGCGCACCAATCGAAGCCACAAACGATCTTTTCAAAAAAGGTCTTTTCCCGAGACTCAAAATAATCCTTGATCTGTCCCCGCTCTTCCATGCGGGAAAGCCCCAACTCCAAGGGGGTGTCCAAATAAAAGGTCAAATGGGGCATGGAGTGGAGGGGAGGTCTCCCGTGAATATGGGCGATGAGATGGGGGCCAAGGCCTTGCCCAAGGCCCTGATAGGCCACGGAGGAATCGTAATAGCGATCCACGATGACCATTTGCTTGGGCCTTTGGAGGCGGGGAAGAATCTCTTGGTGGAGCAATTGGGCCCTAGAGGAGGCAAAGAGATAGGCCTCGGCCAAGGGGGAAAGGTCGTTTGTGCATTTGAGGATAGAGGCCCTGAGCCCCTCTCCAAAAGGAGTCCCCCCGGGTTCCCGAAAGACGGAAACCTCCATGCCCGCTTCCTCCATGGCCCTCTTGAGTTTTTCGCTTTGGGTACTCTTTCCGGCCCCCTCGACCCCCTCAAAGCTCACAAATAAGGATGTGGGATGGGCCGGGGCAGGGGTGAAGGGTGTGAGGGGAGGGGCCTTTTCCATGCCCGGAGTTTATAGCATGAAGGGGGGAATCGCCAACGGGATTATAGGGTGGGTTTAGGGTAGGCTCTTAGTTTTTTCCGAGCGGGGGGAGACCTTCCGATCGAATCTCCTCTTCCACCTCAAACTCTTCCCCTTCGATAGGGTCCAGTTCCACGTCTTTTTCCAAGCTTTCCCGGTTTTCCCCCTCTTGGCCTTCGGGATAGTCTTCCCTTTTCTCTTGGTCTTCCTTTTCGATGTTCTCCTCTTTCTCGTCGTAAGCGTCTTCTCTTTCTTCCAAAATGGTCTCATTTTCCTTTTTGACGCTTGCTGGAGATGGCTTGGGGCCACTTGGGGAATGGGGGATGATGGAGGGCATTTTTTCTATGGGGTCACTTTGAGGAGAAGGGGGTCTCTTTGGGGGGGCCACTTTTTTGGCGGATTTGATCGGTGGGGATGAGATCTTGCGCTCTCTGGGCAAAGGTGCGGGTTTCGTGGGCCTTGTGGGTTTTGGTGAGGGGCGGGCCTCGGTGACGACCTTGGGAGCGGGGGCGTCTTTTTGGGTCTTCGGACTTGCCATGAAGATGAGGGCGATGAGGGCGATAGAGGCGACGCCCATGGTGGCGATGGATTCTAGGGGCATTTTTTTTGTGCTTTCGATGGCCTCATCCAATTGTTCAACGTGTTTATCCTGTTGGGGGAGAGGATTTTGATTGGACGCTAAACTGAGGAGCTGAAGAAATTCTTTTTGAGAGTTTTTTTGATCGCTTTGGGCCGTAAGATGGGGGTTTGAGGTTCCATGGAGTTGGCCTTGGTCCCTCTTTTCGGAACTCTCTTGGTTTGGTCTATCCGGCAATTCCCCGTGACCCGGACGATTCCTTCGATCAAAACGGGGATGCCTGTAGAGGGGGAACCAGGATTTTCCTCCATCAGCACTGACGAGATTGGTCGGTAAAATCTCTTTACTTTCAAGTTTTTTCAGAATCTCTTTTTGTTCGTAGGGACCTTGGGGGCGACCGTCGATCAAAAGCTTGAGAGGGGCCTCCTCCGTTTGGGTTCCAAGGGGAGAATCCGGATTCCCCAAGGACCTTCTATCGAAGAAGGGGTACTTGGAGAGAGGGGCCCATTTTTGCTTATCTCCGCTGGAAGCCTGGGTTTGGTGGTCGAAGTCTTTGTGGTTTTCCAAAAAACTTTTGAGATTGTCCAAGGAATAAGGGCCACAGGGGATTTCATTGACCATGAGATACCAGATCTCATGTCTTTCAAGCCCTAGCTCACCGAGCTCTTCCTCCGAAAGGGTGTGGAGGTCGTCTTGGTCGCCCGTCTTTTTAGCTCGTGGACTCATCTCTTAAAGAGGCCCTCCTTTGGCCTTTTTCTTTGCCGTGAATATGTCCTTTTATCGGGTTTTGCTCTCCAAAACCTTAATGTGAAAGGAGTGTGACCGGGCCTTTGAGTCGGTTTCTCTTGGGCGAGGGATAAAAAGAAAAGGCCCCAAAATGGGGCCTTTTCTTTATTTCTTTAATTTCTTTAGATTTTTTTGAATTTGCGGATTAGAAAACGGACAGGGTGTAGGAGAGTTCGTAGGTGATTTGATCCGCAATGTCTTCGACGAGGCCGGATTTACCGTCTCCGCCTTTTGTGGCCGGAACGTAGGCGGCCATCCCTAAGGATTGATCCCCCAATTTATAGGAAACCTGGGGCACGAGTTGAAGGTCTTCCCCTTGGGTTTTGTCTTCATTTTGTGCATTGGAATAAACGAAGCTCAAAGCCGTGGAGAGTTTATCGCTCAAAGTCCAAGTGGGGGAAACATAGAGGCGAAGACGTCGCTCCTTGCGATTTTTTGTCTTATCGTCTCCGGGAGTCCAGTCGGAGGAGTTATTGAACATATCGTAGCGAACGATACCGTCCAGAGAAAAGCTGTTGCTCATCTTTCGATTGATGTAGAAGCGAGTGGAGGCGGTCCCTCGGGTTTTGGTGTCGTCTTTGTTCATGAAGTAGCGTTGCTGAAACATGAGATCCACACCGTGGGCATCCTGATTCATGAGGGCCGATCTCTTGTAGTAAAATTCTGTTCCACTATAGCCGGTGGAATTGCCGTCCATTCGGGCCGAATCTCCATAGGGGGTGATGATTTCGGGCATCATTCGAAGGGTATCCCGATCCGTGAGCTTATAGCTCAGATAAAAATCGTGATAGAGGTACATCCCGTCGATCTTGGAATTTGATCTGTCCCTACTGGTGATCCCCATGGCCCCGTAGGTCAGGTCGAGGGGGGATTCTTTAAGGGAGCTCAAAAATCCCGTGGAACTAAGGGCCGCCCGAACCGGATGGACGGACAAGATCATAGTGCAAATGGTGGCGAGAGATAAAAACTTCATAAAGTTTCCTCCATTGAGAGTGATTAAAATAATAGGTAAAACCGCCCCCATCATGGACGAGTTTGTAAGACTTTGCAAGTATTGAATGGCGTTATATGAAAAAAAATAATGGGATTTTTAGCGTTTGAGGGTAAAAGTGCGATAGGTTCCCCGGGCCCCCCCCTCAAGCCCCATGGAGGAAATGATGCGGCAAAAAATCGTTTGGGAGTCCTGACCCCTGCAATTTCCATCCCCTACGAGCCGATTTTTCATGAGGGGGAGAAGGGAAAAGAAGATGACGCTCAAAACCCCGATGAGGAGGAGATATTCCACGGTGGTTTGGCCCGGGCTGCCCACGGGGCCTTGAGGGCCCGGATTTTTGGGGGATGGGGATATCGGCCCGGGGACGTGAGTCAAATGCTCCTTGAGTTCCAAAAGGTAGCTAAAGATTCCGATGCTATAGCATCGGGAAGGCCCCCAATGATCCAAGCGCCGGATTTTGGTTTGTCCGGGCCCACGGGGGGTCTCCATGAGATCCAATCGCTTTTTTCGCGTTTGGCAATTTTTTTCAAAGCTCATTTCGTTTCGGTGTATCCAAAAACTCTCCCCTTCCTCCACCTCGATCTTCAGATCCCTTTGGGGGATTTGGCGAATGGGGACTTGTTCGAGGGCCTGATCCAAAAAGGATCTGAGATATTTTTGATAGAAATTGTATTTTGATTTGTGGCGATGGCGATAGGCCACAAAGGCGTAGAGAAGATCCGGCGAGGGGGCATAGAAGTCGATGAGGGGGATATCGCTTCCCAAGTGATCGAACCCGGAGTAGAGGATTCGCTCCTTTGGGATCAAATCGAAGCACCCCGGTCCACGAATCCTATAGAAGGCCGATCGATACTTTTCGGATTCAACCTCACTGTCGAAGGGAAACTGGGGGCATAGGGGGCCCATGAGGTGACAGTGGTGGACGGGGAGAACCCCCTCAAAGCTATCGAGTTCGATATGGGCCAGTTCATTTTCGTGGATTTGCCAGTGGTTGATATGGGCCTTTTTGCAAAGGCCCCCCCTTTCGAGAAAGCGGGAACACAAGTCTTGCTCAAAGGTCTTGGAGTCCAGTCGGTAGAGAGGGCCCAAGAAGGAGAGGAGGAGATGGCCCATTTCAAATTCATCGATTTCGAGAAGAATCTCCCGATGGTAGAGGGACTTTCCCAAATTGATGAACTGGATAAAGGGGTGGGAGGGCCTTGTGGTGAGAAGATTTTGATAGCTTTCAAAGGCCTTTTTGGAAAGATCCTCAAAAAGGGGCCAATCCATTTCCTCAAAAAAGTGGGGGCGAAGGGTTTGGGTCGTCCTCATGCGAAAGCTCACTTCTGCGAGTCGTTCGCTCCCTCGCTCAAAATCTCGGTCAAACTCCTCCCCACTCCCGCCGACGATATTCTCCGCCTCGGAGAAGACATCGGGAAACCACCTCAAAAGCTCTCTGACGTTATCAAAGGGCCTTCCCGGCAGATAGATGAGTTTGTCCCCCATATAGAATTTCAGGGGAACCCCCTCGATATAGTGGGCGAGACCTTTGAGTTCGTCGATGTTGGTGGCGATGCCCCAAAGCTCCAGGTAGCGGACATCGAGGGGGGAGAGAAATTGCCCCCAGAGGGGCCCGGGCCTGGCCCTCTCATCATCGATGAGGAGGACGGACTCCTTTCGGTGGAGAAGGCCAAGGCCTGCGATAAAGGAGAGGTGGTGGCGGCCCACCAGGATTTGTCCAAAACTCTTATCGAGAAGGGTCATAGAGAAGCTCTCTCCTGAGTTTTTCGTATCGTTCTTCCATTATAGTCATGAACCGGGGACCTAGGCCCAAAAATGTGTGTTTTTTGTCCAAGGCCTTGCGAAAGGCCCCCAAAAAATCTTCCTTTCGGGAAAGGGTCGTCAAGGCCTTGGGGTATTGGGTGTGGATGAACTCGTATTCGCTGGAGCGATGGACTTTGGGGCCGCAGATGACGTGGGAGTCGGCCAAGAACGGCTCTAAAACCGAATGGATGGACTTGCCAAATCCTCCTCCGATATAGCTTACGGGAAAAAGGGAGTAGAGTTCGCACAAAACGCCTCTAAGATCAAGGAGGTGAAAGGGGGAAAATTCACCTCCTTGAAGCTCTTTTTCTCCAATGATTTGAAGAGGGGGCAAAGAGGGAAAGGAATCGGAAAAGGCCAAGGCCTTCCGAACGGTCTCGTCCCTTTCCTTTTGGGAGGAGGAGTGGAGGCAAAGACAAAGAAGGATCTTTCCCTCGGACAAGGCCTGCCAAAGGGCGGGGTCTTTTATGATGTCAAACTCGTGGGCATAAAATTGCCCCAAAAGAAGCCGATTTTCCCCGGGCCACGATTCGATAAAATCCAAATACCTCTCCATCCCTTTGGCCCGGAAGGTTGTATGGGCCTTTTGAAGGCGGCTTCGGATTCTAAGGGCCCTTAGGTCTAAGGCCCGGGAGACGGGGCTTCCAAGAAGGGCCTTAAAGCGCTCCCCTTCTTGGGGGGAGACCGGGACGATGAGATCGAAGAGGCGAAAGAGAGGGCGGTAGAAAAGGGCCCCCATTCCCCGGGCCCTTGGGGAAAGAGCGCCGGAAAGGAGCACGAAGAGACGGGCCTTGGTGAGACCATAGAGCAAGAGTTCCGGAAAGAAGTCGTATCGACACAGGACGAGGATCGGGGCCGTGAGAAAGTGCAGGGCAGAGGACTTGGGGTCGGTCAGGGGGGAGGAGGTGAGGAGGGGAAGGCGAAAGACCCTCAAGGCTTTAGGAAATGTTTGGAGAAGGTGATCCACGTTTTTTTCCACGCTTTCGGAACAATAGATGAGTTCCACGATCTTGCCTTCCCGGAGGATGTCTTCTAGGAGAAAGCGTATTTGTTCCAATTCCCCTTCGCTGGAAACCTCAAAGGCGATATGGGCCCTTTTGTCGGGAAAGGTCGGGAGGGGGGCCGGGCGGTTTTTTCTCTCAAAGGCGAGCCTTTTTTGAAAAAAGGGGCGCAGGATGGCGGCTGAGAGGGGCCAAAGAACCCGGCAGACCATCCCCAAAAAGGCCCTCACGGCAAGACGATCCGGTTTTGGGGAAGGGCCCTGAGGAGGGTTTTGAGTTTGTCCCGGACCATCTCCGGGGAGATGCGGGTCAGGCAAAAGCGTTCCGAGCGGATGCAACGCCCCTTGGTGCTGGTGTTGCAGGGGCGACACCAAAGGGAAAGGGAGAGGGTGTCGCTTTCCGGAAGGTGGGGGTAGAGTCCTTGGGCCTGGCCCGTGGGCCCAAAGATGGCCAAAACCGGGGTGCCCACGGATTCGGCCAGATGGAGGATTCCCGTGTCGTTTCCAAGACAAAAATGGGCCTCTTTGGCCAAGTGGACGCTTTCCGTAAGGGAGGTTTTCCCCTGGAGGTTGAGGAGGCGTTTCGGGTGTCTTTTTTCCAATTCAAAAAACCTTGAGCAAAAGTCATCCACGGGCCCTGCAGTGATGACGAATTGGAGCCCTTGGAAGTCCTCGTCCACCAAGGCTTGGGCCAAAAATCTCTCGTAGGAGGAGAGGGGCCATCTCTTTTGGGCCTGGGAGGCGGAAACGGCGACCAGGATATAGGGGGAGCGCAGGGAGGAAGGTCGTAAAAAGGAGGACTTTTCAAAGGTCTTTGCGCAAAAGGTTTTGGGCCATTTTCCCTCCCTCTCTTCCGGGCGGTAGCGAAAGACCGGGGCGAAGTCTTTGGGGATTCTTTCCACGACGGGCTCCCCCTCCCCCCTCTTTCTTTCCTTTGAACTTCCTTTGGATGAACTTCCTTTGGAGGGGGAGCGGTATTGAAAGGAGAGAAGATCGAGTTTGGCAAAAATGAGAAGATGGCGCTCAAAACTTCTCTTATCGAGACAAAGTCCGGGGATTTTCCAAAAGTAGAGGCGAACCAAAAGGGAGCGAAGGGAGCCGTGAAGGTCGAGGAGAAAATCGATCTTTTTCTTTTGGTGGATGGAGCGAATGAAACGAAGGAGGGCCTTCGGAGGGGCCTTTTTGGGAAAGCCGTGGATATCGTCGATAAAGGGGGCCCCTTCCATCAGGGGGGCACAGAGGGAGGAGGTGAGAAGGGAGAGGTGGACCCGGTTTCCCCAGCGCTCCTTGATATTGGCCGCAACGCATAGATGTAGGGGGATATCCCCTATGGAGGAAAAGCGGATGAGGAGGAGGTGGAGGGGAGGGGCCATATATTCGCATTGTGCCTCGGGGGAGGGGGCGGTGTCAAAAAAGAGGGGGAGGAGGTCTTTAAAAATAGTTAGCAATTTCAATAGGTTACGGATTTTTTGCCGGGAATTCCGGGCCAAACCGTGTAAAAATGACAGGGTTTGGGGATTCCTATTGCGCAGTGTTTCAACGGGGGTAGAATGGCTTTAGCGATAACTGACCTTAGCAAAGGAGGATGTCATGTTAAAAGCAACAGCTTTTTTTGTGGCCTTGGCCCTTTCCTTTAATGGAGGGGGGCTTTTGGCCCAAGAGGATTTCGAGGTCTTTGATTCCGAGCAAGTGGATGTAGATGGTCTTTACAATAGGCCGAAACCTGCGCCTACGGCAGCAGATCGAACGCGAGAGAGGATCAAAGACCTGAAGAAGAGAATCAATAACAAGGTGGACGACACCGTCGAAAACATGCGGCTCAAGCAAGAAGAACAGATGGGCCGACGTCTCGAAAATATGTTTACCGGCAAGGGTCTTAACGACAGACCCCAGCAAGCCGCCTCGGTCAAAAAGGCCCCCGTCGCAAAAGATGAGGGACTCGAAGAGATATCCCTCTATATATGGGCCGGGCAGAGTGACCTTAGCGTCTCGAATAGCTCGGGCTTTTCCAATCGCAGGCATTCGAGCAACGGCTCTTTTCGCCTAGAGGTTTCCGGCGAGCTTTCTCCAAGGGTCGATATCGGTGTGGCCTTGGGCTACAACGCTTTGAGCTTTGATGAAAACCCCTACAGCTTCGATCGCCTTTCCTTCGGTTATTCGGAGAGGGGTATAAGCGGAGACATATTGTCTGCGGATTTGAGAGGGCGTTTTTATCTCATGAAGCGCAAGGGTAAGGTTCATCCTTTCGTCAGTGGATTTATGGGTTTTTCCCGTCTCAATTTGGACTATGATCGAGGCCGAAATCCCTACGGATGGCTTCCCTACAACTCTTATTCCCTCTACGATCGGTACGGGAACGAGACGTGGAGTTCTTCTTTTATGAGTGCCGGCATAGGGGTTGGGCTCAAGATGGATTTTTCCAAAACCTTTGGCCTTATGGCCCACGGAGAGTTCGCTCAAAACTTTGGTCGAAATAAGGATCATGGAGATTTTCGTCAAATGGCCTTCGGTCATCACTACATAAATGAGCAAATGGTTCTGGAAGATCTCTCTTCCCAAATAGAGGGCGGGTCCCAGGTGAACGTCTTTTTGGGAATGAGATTGGCTTTTTAATAAGTTTTTAAGGTACTGGTCTCCCCTTTGATTCGTTCAAAGGTTGGTATCGTGGAAAGGCCTTCTCGAAAGAGAAGGCCTTTTTTTTGTAACGCCCCCCCATTTGTGTTAAAGTCATAAGGGGAAGGCTCTAATCATTCCCAGGGAGGGGTGTCCCGGTGCGATTTGCGATTCCTTTATCTGTTCTTTTGATCTTTTCATGGCTTTCAGGGCCCTCCTTGGCCCAGGACGACTTTGAGGCGGGGGCCTGGGAGCTAGGGCCGCCTTCTCCAAAAAAAGTCAAAAAAATGACGGGACTCTATTTTTTGGGGGGAGGAACGGACGTTTCCCTTTCCAAAGACAATTGGGACGTGGAGACGGATTCCTCGGAGGACGTTTCCTTTTTCTTGGAATTTGCCACCAAGTCTTCACCCAAAACCCATATATCCCTAGGCCTTGGCCATACGGCGGTTTCCTTTAAGAAAAGTCCCTTCGGATTCAGTCGCTCGGACTATAGAGGGGCCTACGGCACAACCTATAGGGAAAGGGAGATCGAGGGACATTTTATCTCCGTGGATTTGAGACTCAGGCATTTTCCGGCCCCGAAGAGAAATCTCCGCTTTTTTGTGGGAGCGGCCTTTGGCTTCAATCGCTTGGCCTTGGAGTTTGACGGGGATGTGGAGGAAAGTGCGAGGTCCGGTGATTCCTCCTCCGGTTATTCCAATTACGGAGACGAAAGCTATAGCGGCTTTTTTATGAATATCTCCGCCCTTTTGGGGCTCTTTATTCCCTTTGGGGATAGCATGAGGATCATCGTTCAGGGACAATTTGGGAAAAACTTTGGAGGAAACGAGGAGGCCAGAAGTTTTCTCGTTCCAACGGGAAGCTTTTCCTACGTGAACGACCAGATTCTTTTGGACCAACTGGCTTCTCAGATTGAAGACGGCACCCAGTCCTCCGTTCTCATGGGCCTTGGCCTTTCCTTTTGATGTTGATGGAGTCCACAAGTTTTTTGGCCAAAAAAGGGGCCAAGGTAAGACCGTTTTTGTAGAGCCCACTCATGGAATAGAGCCCACGGCCCAAATCGTTTAAGGCCGCCCTCCTCCCCACCCCAAGCTCTCGAACCCCCGAGATCATTTTGGCCTTGGCAAAGGGGGGAAGAGGGCCTTCGGGACAAAGAGGGGCGAGCCTGTCGTAAAGATCCAAAGCTTTCCCAAGGTGCCCGAGAGAGGTCATGCCGGCCCCATTTTGGGCCCCCACCATGAGCTTTCCGTGCTCTTTCCTATAGCTTATACTCCCAAGACCGTAAAAATCGTGGTGGAAGCTCTGCCTAAAAAAATCCCCCTCCCACACCAGTAAACTCCCCTGTCTGGGCCGACTTGCGAGATCGTCCAGGGCCATAAGATGCCGGAGGGCCCCCGGGGCGTAGAGGACGGCGTCGTGGCGATCATCCACTTGCTCCCAAGAGGTGATGTATTCCTTGACTCTCGTACAAAGGGGGGAGAGGGAGTTACGGCACTTGATCTCTCCCATAAAGGCCCTCATATCCACGAGAAGCCCGGTTTCCCAAAAACTTTGGAGCCCCGGAAAAGAAAAAGAAGAGGGCCTAAGATGGGAGAATCGGCGCAAAAATTTCTCGTCTTGGGGAGATCCGTGGGTGTGGAGAGGGGTCTTGAGAATGGAGGAGTGGTCAAAACCCTCGTAAAAGGCCAAGGCGCAGGGCAAGGCCTCGCTCAAAAGATTCCCGTGGGCCCCGAACCCGGCCCTTGCGCCAAAACTTCCCACCACCCCGCTACTGTTCCAAGAGGCCTGGGCCCTTCTTTCCCCCGGGTCGTAGAGGCAGACCCGATGAGCGTCCTTGAGGAGAAAAAACGCCGCCACTTCCCCGGCAATTCCGGCCCCGATGATTCCCATATCCATTCCTTTTCTATAATGGAGTTATGAAGCATTTGCCAAGGAAGGTGTCTTGTCCGAAGTGGCCCAAGCGATTTGAACAGGCCAAGGCGCAGGGAAAGCACATCCAAAACTTTTTTCGGGAATTTTTGGGAAATTTTATCTCCGAAAGAACCAGGCTCTCCTACCTGAGGGATTTGGCGACCTTTTCCGGCTTTTTGGCCATGGGGGGAGAAAAGCTCTCTCATCCCTCCGAGATACGCTCCTACCACTTGTCCCTCTACCGGGACTGGATGATGGAACAAGGCCTGGCCCCGGCCACCGTGGGACGCAGGATGGTGGCGGTCCGCTCCTTCGTCAAATGGGCCTTGGGGCAAAAACTCATCGACCACGACCCCCTCCAGGCCGTGAAACTCCCCAAGGTTCAAACCCTCTCTCCCACCGTGGCCTTTGACGACGATGAGGTCCGCTCCATGATCGACGCTCCCGATGTGGAGACCTTCTCCGGCAATACCCACCGCCTCGTCCTCGTCCTTCTCTTTTACTTGGGGCCTCGTCGGGCCGAGCTGGCCCAAATCAAGATGGAAGATATCGTTAAAGAACGGGGCCACACGGCCCTTCTCATCCACGGCAAAGGGGGGAAAAAACGCCTCGTTCCCTTGAGCGAAGCCGTGATGGAAGAGATCGAGGCCTACGGAAAAAGGCTTTCGAGTCTAACGGGAAGAACTCTTGAGGGAGGGGATTTTCTCATCCAAACCGATCGCAAGGGAAAAAACCTACGCCCTTGTGACGGGTCCACCATCTACCGCATCGTGAAGCGCTATGCTGCGGGCCTTGGGATCACCAAGAGGGTCGGCGCCCATTCCTGTAGGGCCACGGTCATCAGCCATCTTCTGGACACCCAAAAAAGGCCCATTCGGGACGTGGCCGATTTTGCGGGCCATCGTCAAACCAGCACCACGGAACGCTATGATAAAAAGAGAAAGGGACTCGACGACAGCGCGGCTTACGAGGTGGATTATTTTGAAAGGGCGAGCGACCCCAAAAGAGTCTAAAAGAGATGAGTTTTTTTGACAGATGTCCAAAATACTCATGACTTTCTTTGCCTTTTGTCTAAAATACTCATATTATAGGGGGGTATGGAGCGTTTCCTTAAAGAATTCGTCCAAAAGGACTTGGAAAATAAGATGGTGTTTATCGGCGGACCTCGCCAGGTCGGCAAAACCACTTTCGCCATGGATTTGGCCCCCCCGGGACATCGCTATCTCAATTGGGATATTTCCTCCGATAGAAAATTTATTCTCAATGAGTTTTTTCCCGCAGAAGATTTTATCGTTTATGACGAAATTCATAAATTTCATCAATGGCGCAATTATCTCAAAGGGCTTTATGACAAGTATAAAAATGAAAAAAAGATATTGGCCACCGGCAGTGCTCGCCTAGACTATTACCGACATTCCGGAGATTCTCTCCAAGGACGCTACCATTACTATCGGCTTCACCCCTTTACGGTTAAAGAATTACAACTTAAAAGTTCCGGGGATATTCAAGATTTGTTGAATTTAGGCGGCTTTCCCGAACCCTTCCTTTCGGGGCAGGAACAACACGCAAAGAGGTGGCGGCGAGAATACCACAGTCGGATCATTTACGATGATATCTCCGTTTTGGAACTCTCTCAAAACCTCTCCAAAATGGAGCAACTCTTGCTACGTCTTCCCCGATTGGTTTCCGCTCCCCTCTCTTTGAATTCCCTGAGAGAAGATTTGCAGGTGGCCCATAAAACTGTGGCCAAATGGCTCGATATCTTTGAGCGGATGTATTTTATCTATCGCATTTCACCCTATCAATCCAATCAATTGCGAGCGGTGAAAAAAGAGCAAAAGCATTATCATTTCAATTGGGCCGAGGTTGCCGATAGGGGAGCGAGATTTGAAAATCTTATCGCCGGGCACCTGATGAAATGGGCCCACTTTCAACAGGATCACTATGGAGAAAATATCGATCTTCATTATTTTCGCGATACCGATAAAAGAGAAGTCGATTTTGTCGTGACTCATGATGGGAAGGTCGTCCGGGCCGTCGAATGTAAATTGGTGTTCAAAGAGATATCTCCTGCTCTCAAGTATTTTCAAAAAAAATTCCCCGAGACGGAGTGTGTTCAAGTGCATCTCAAATCAGATAATGAGTTTATCACCAAAGAGGGGATTAAGGCCTTGGGATGGAGAACATTTTTGGAGGACTATATTTAGCTCTAGGGGTTTTCCGGCAGATCCTCATTGTCTTCATCTTCGGGACAATCGTCGTTTAACTCCACCTCGACTTCAACCTCAACCTCGATGGAAGTTTGGCCGTTGCCATCGGTTTCGACACGATGATGGCGACGTCTTTCTTCGGGGAGGGGTTCATAAATGGCACGGCGGCAGGGGTGAGCAACGGGACGACGACGTTTGAGCCGTTTTCGCTCCTTGACGACGGGGACTTTGTTTTGGGGGATGGAGGTACAATACTTTCTACTCTCTTGAGCGTAGTGGCCGGCCTTCGTGAGGGAGACCACGCAATCGACGGTGTCTTTGTCATAATGATCTTTGCAAAAGTTTCTCGAATTGTCATTGTAGTGCCCGGCATCCGTAAGGGCGGTTACACATCGGACGATGGGGTTTTCATAGGAAACTCTATAACCTGAAACCTCTAAGGGCTGAACCGAGATGGGCCTAAAATCCAAGGCCAAATAAAATTCGGAATCCCCGTCATTGGAAAATTTACGAATGTCTCCGCCGTAGTTGTAAAAATGGCGATCGCCTTCATATTGAAGGGTGATATTATCGACTTTTTTGACGGCATAGGAATCCGCAACGCCTTGGACGTTAAAGATCAGGGTTTCTTCGATTTTATTATCGTAAATGGTGATCTTTTCACATGAGGATGAACGGGTCTTGAGCTTGGAACTTTTTCCCCTGTATTCCATATAGTGGATATCGGCGCAAAGGATGCCGACTCCGTTGGCCAGATCGTCTTGTCGGCTCAGTTCACCTTCGATGAAAATATGGGCCCCCAATGAGATTTTTTGCTGGCATGAGCTCAAAGTCCAAAGAAGGGGGAGGGTCAAAAGAGGGAAGACAATTTTTTTGATCATGACGGGTTCCTTTGTTCGTGGTTTCAATGCAATGGTGAGATGACTATTATTCGGATTTAAGAAAAAACTCAACACTTTATTCTCAAATCCTATAATTTTTACCGACTGTCTTGATCTCCCCCTCCCCATAAGGATAGGGTGGCTTTCTCTATAGGTTTATAACTCAAAAAAAATGAGGTTTATCATGAGTTCTCTATTCCATTTTATCCTTCTTTTTTCCCTCTCATGGGGTGGGATCGCTTCTGCCGAGTCTTGGGGTCTCTACGAAGACATCTTGGCCATGACGGATTTGAATAAACGCCCGGGAGATAATCCTACGGAAGTTCACTCTTGGATAAGCTCCGCTTCCGAAGAATATGGAGGCGAATGTGCCTTGACGGTTTTGAGAGACAGTTGGGGGACCACCGACTGGGCCGATGAAAGGAAGGCCGCTTTGTTTAATCTCTGGTTTGAAGAGTCTTCTCGTAGCAGTTCGGCTTCCGCTTCCATCGGAAAATTGGAAGTTACGGACCCGATCTTGGAAATGGTCTTGACCTCTCCCGAGTCCTTTAGCCTGGATATCCATTTTGGAAGACCGGCCACGGAAAAAGACCCCATCTCCGACATAGAATGGCTCACGGTTCATGTGGATGGAGACGAGAGAGTTATTGAGCTTCGCCCCCTGGATGAGGATGCCGCCTTTGCGGAATATAACTCGACCTACTATCTCAATATAACTCTGATCGGTGATGAGGTCGTGCGCATGGAGAAAAAACATTGGGAACGTCACCTTCTTTTCGGGAAGAAGGTTTCATTCCACGATGTTTGCCACTTTTAGGGTAACTGCTCACCCATTTGGCGCGTCACCGCTCTCGCGCTTCCGTGGCAGTTACCTTGCCTTTATTACAGTTTTTGCTAGAGGTGCGAGTAGTTACCTTTTAGGACAGGCTCTTATTCCGGAGAGAGCTTGCCCTCTAAACCTTTATCCCTAAGGGACATCTCGTACACCAAAACCCCACAGGAGTTCATCCCGTTGAATCCTTTGAATGTTATTTTGTCATTTTCATCATCGAGATAGAGAGTCCCTTCTTGAAATGAAGGGCCGTTAAAATCCAAAACCTCTTCTTCACAGGAGTTTCGGCGGGCAATCTTGTGTACCGGGATAAAGGTGATGATGATCCTCTTTTTGGGATTTTCTAAAAAATCGACTTTGGTGGGCAAAAAGGTGTAAAAATCCGTGACATGACAAGGCCTTTCACCTTCAAGAGCCTCAAGGCTTTTTCCAATCCCCAAAATGGAAACGAGGGGATTGTAAAAAAGAGTGGGGCGATTTTGGGGAGTTGGGATCTCTTTGCCGTCACAAATGACCCTCTCGATATCGTAAAAATGATTGTCTTCGTGGGTGCGGTTTCTTTCCTCTTCATTGGCATCGGCACCGACGGTGAGAAGGGCCCCGAATAGGATAGCCGTGGAAAAAGAGAAAAATGATTTGATAGTCATGGCGGATTCCTTTTTGTTTTGAGGTGACATCTTTGCCCCCATCCATATAAGAGCCTATCCCAAAACCACCTTCTATTGCAACCGGCTGCAATTGTGCCGGGCTTCGTCTTTAAGCAAAAAATGCCCTCAACGTGCCACAAGCACGCCTTCAGACATTTTTTGCTTTCATCCTTGCCGGGCACAATTTCGCTCGCTTTCATAACGAAGGTGGTTTTGGGATAGGCTCTAAGCACGATTTGACCCATAATCAAAAACCTTGGGCCAAACCCTGTCATTTTTACATATACGCTCTTATTGCCCGAAGGAGCGCAGGTGGGTGAGGTGGTGGCGATGTCTTCGTTTAAAGCTTGCGAGGGAGAGGTGGGAAAAGAGGACGGCGACCCCGTAGGGAATGAGAAAGGAGAGCAAGAGGTGGGGGAACGTCACTCGGACGGGAATTTTTTGATCCACAAAGATATCGGGCATGAGAAGAGGTGACCAATAATCCATGGACTCCAAAAAGAGAAGGGCAAAGATCATGGCCAAAGCGCAGGTCGAGAGGGCCAAAAGATGGATGAAGAGACGGCAGGATTTGATGAGTTGTCTTTCACCGGCCCCCATGATCCAAAAGCCGATCATCTCTCGGTGAATCTTTTGGTAAAAGATGAATAGACCGCTACTGATGGAGATGGAAACCAAGAGGGCCATGGCGATAAAGAGGGCGAGCATCACGGTGTTTTCAAGATTTAAGGCCCAGACGAGGCTTTGGTGGATCTCTTCCCAGGAAAAATAGAGGAGTTTTTTCGGGTACTTTTGGGCCAACTTCCGGGCCTTTGTCGAAGGGCCCAAGTAGTGGCGAATCTTGTTATAGCGAACCTCTTGGATGAGGTTGTGGATCTTGGAGTCCCTGACCCAGGCATGGAAGAGGTCGAGTTCGGGAACCTCCGTTACCGCAAGCCTTGCGATACGATCCGAAACACTCCTGGGGATTCCTCCCAAGACGGGATCCAGGTGGATGGGGGAGATGAATTGAAGCCCGTCTCCAGGCCTTGCTTTGAGTTTATGGGCCGCATCCGCTCCCATAAGGATGCCTCCCGCAGAAAGCCCCTCCAAGAAGGAAGGGGGCTTCGGGGAATCCTCCACCCCGTGAACGATCAGGGGGGAGAGGTAGGCCTTGCGTCTGACCAAAAGCTCGATCTCGTATTCTCGAAGGGGTAAAAGGCCCTCTTGCGACAGGGCGTTTGCAATTTTTTGGGAAAAGGAATCCGATTGATCGAAAAGGACGAACTCCCCGTGTCCTACCGCATTTTTGGAGCGCTTTTTGAGGTTGTGTTGAAGCCCGCCCATGGTGGCCTGAAGGACGAGGAGGGAAAAGGAGGAGAGAAAAAGTCCCACGAGGGCCAAGAGTAAAAGTTTTTTCCCCGAGGGGGCCAAAAAGAGATAGCGAAAGCTATAGCGGACGAAGGGGGAAAAGACGGTCACGAATAAAAGGACCTCTTTTCATCCACTAGTTTTTTGAGATAGGGGCAAGGGGTGTAGCGATAGGGATCGATCTCGGTGGAAAAACCCTCCATGGCCTTGGTGATGCGTTCGAGTCCTTCGTAATCCGCATAACGGAGGAGTCCTCCCCTGAAGGGAGGAAAGCCTATGCCAAAGATAAGGCCTAGGTCCACCTCTCTCGCACCGGAGACGATGCCCTCTTCGAGGATATAGGCCGCTTCGTTTATCATGGGAAGAAAGATCATCATTTGGAGAGTGGTCTCGTCCGGAGAAGATGAGGATTTTTTGGAGGGGAAAAAGGCATCTACTTCTCGGTTCCATTCTCCCTGCTTGCCCCGTTCATCGTAGTGGTAAAAACCCTTGGCGCTCTTTCGTCCCAGGGCGCCGGAGGCCACGACTTCATCCATGAGAGAGGAGACGGCCATGCGAGGGCCCAAGGCCTTGTGGAGGATATGGGAGACCTTGGCGCCTACGTCAAGGCCCACTTCATCGAGAAGGCGAAAGGGGCCCATGGGCATACCGAAGTTGAGACAGGCCTTTTCGATGGCTTCCGGTGGGATACCTGCTTCCATCATGTGGATGGGCTCGCTCATATAGGGAAGGAGGATGCGGTTGACCAAAAAACCGGGCCCGTCTTTGACGATAATCGGGGTCTTTTTCACGGCCAAAACCCAATGGTAGAGGGCCTCCAAGGTTTCGTGGGCCAAGGCTTCGTGGGTCACGATCTCCACCAGGGGCATCCTGTGAACGGGGTTAAAAAAGTGAAGCCCTGCAAAGTGTTCGGGTCTTTTGAGGGCCTTGGCCATTTCCGTAATGCTTAAAGATGAGGTATTGGAGGTGATGATGGTCTTTTCTCCCACAAAACCTTCCGCTTCGGCGAGGATGCGCTTTTTAATCCCCATATCTTCCGGGACGGCTTCGATGAGAAGATCCACGGACTTGAAGCCCTCGTAGGAGAGGGTGGGGGTAATGGAGCGTTGAAGTTTTTGGTACCGACTCCTTGATATTTTTTTTCTCTTGAGGGCCCCGTAAAAATTGCTTCCCGATTGGGCGAGCCCAAGCTCCAAAGCTTTGGTACTCACATCTTTTAAGAGGGGGCTTTGGCCGTTTTGGGCAAAAAGCCAGGCGAGTCCTCCACCCATGGTGCCGGCCCCGAGCACTCCCCCTTGGGAAAGGGAGGGAACCGGGCCCTTAGGTTTCGGCCCTTTGTATTTTTTGGCCCCGTCCATAAGGGAGAAGATATGGAGGAGATTTTGCCCCTGGTTTCCAAGGCATAACTCCCCGAAGGCCATGGCCTCGCTCGCAAGATACGAACTTCGCCCCTTGCCCTGCCCGTCCTCCATCACGTCTAAAATTTTAAGGGGGGCCTGGTAGTGCCCTTTGGTTTTTTTGAGGACATTTTCCCGGGCCTTGGAGAAGATGATCTTTTTGGAGAAAAAATTACCCTTGGCCCATCGAGAAGAGATTTGCCCGAAGGTTTTTTTCTTGGGCCTTTTTCCCATAGTGGCCAAGGCCATCTCCACGAGTTTTTCTTTGGGGTAGGTTTCGTCGGCCAGGGAAATCCTCTTGGCCTTTTTGGCGTCGATCTTTTTTCCCGTGAGAATGAGATCTAAGGCACTCAAAAGCCCCACCCTCTTTGGCATACGGTAGGTTCCCCCAAAGCCCGGAATAAGGCCCAGTTGAACCTCCGGCAGTCCAATACGGGTGGCGGGGTCGTCGGAAAGATAGATCTTTTGGCAGGACAAGGCGAGTTCACAGCCTCCGCCCAAGCAAATCCCGTGAATACAGACCGCGGTGGGGAAGGGGAGATCTTCGATGCGGTTGAAAAGGGCCTGGCCCCTTTCGGCCCCGTGGGCCGCATCGGATTCGCTTTTCATGGAACCGATAAGGGAGATATCCGCCCCGGCCAAAAAGGCCCTGGAATTGTGGCTAAAAAGAAGAAGGCCTTTTAGTTTTTGACGATCCTCTTCCACACGATCCACCACCTTTTCCAATTCTTCGAGAGTCCGTCTATCCAAAATCGGCATGGAGGTCTTAGGGTCTTTCCCAAAGCCCACGTGGGCCACGCCCCTTTTGATCTCAAAGCTCAAAGAGCTTAGGTTCACGAGGTCGTCTCCTTTTGTGCAGGTTCTTTCGTTTCCATATTTTCGATGATGAGGGCCCCGCCCTGGCCCCCTCCCACGCAAAGAGAGGCCAGACCGTATCGCCCCTTCCTTCTTCTTAGCTCATGGGCCAAGGTCACCACGATGCGGGCCCCACTGGCCCCTACGGGGTGTCCCAAGGCGATGCCTCCTCCGTTGACGTTGAGTTTTTCCATGGGGATATCCCCCAAGGCGTCGTCGGCACCAAAGCGTCGGCAAAGCTCCCGGTCCCGGGCCACGTGGAGGACGCTTAGAACCTGGGCCGCAAAGGCCTAGTTGATTTCGATGAGATCCATCTGATCCAGACTCATATTGCATTTTTTGAGGACGTGGCCCATGGCCGGTACGGGGCCAATCCCCATGCGCTCCGGCTCCACTCCGGCGAAGTGAAAGCCCAACATTTTGGCCATGGGCTTGAGCCCGTAGGTCTCCACGGCTTTCTCGGAACACATGAGCCAAAGGGCCCCCCCGTCGGTGATGGGACAAGCGTTTCCGATGGTGACCGTGCCGGATTTGCGATCGAAGAAGGGGCGCATTTTCCCAAGGCCTTCCGCAGAGGAATCCTTTCTGGGCCCAAAATCCTCTTCGATGAGTCGATCGAGTTTCTTTCCGCCGATGACGGGGACGATCTCATCCCCAAAGCGCCCTTCCTCCCTGGCCGCCACGGCCAACTTGTGGGACCTATTGGCAAATTCGTCCTGCTCCTTTCGGGTGATGCCAAATTCTCGGGCCAAGAGTTCAGCCGTCTGTCCCATATTGAGACCGCAGAAGGGGTCCGTCAGCCCTTGTTCCACGGCGATGACGGGTTTTAAATGGCGGGGGCGAAAGCGCTTGATCACCTGCCATCTGGCCGAAAGGGTTTTGGCCTTCATAAGACCCACGAAGAGATCCGTCATCTCGGGCCCATAGAGGAGGGGCATCCCGGACATGGATTCGATCCCTCCCGCAAAGATCACCTGGGCCTGGCCGAAGGCCAACTTGAGAAAACCTTGGGCCATGGCCTCCATGGCCGAGGCGCAGTTGCGGTTGACCGTATAGGCGCTGGTGCGTTTGGTGAGCCCGCTCTCCAAAGCGACGATTCTCGAGACATTGCTGTACTTGGCCTTGGCCCCCAGGTTTCCGATGATGACCTCATCCACCCGGTCGGTCGGGATGCCGTGGGCATCCTTTAAGAGTTTTAAAAGAGAAGTTCCGAGAAAGGGAAGCTCCACATCGCTCAAGACCGTGCCGGCCTTGGCCTGAGGAGTTCTTCTTCCATCCACTAGATAGACAGGTTTCATTTCCATGATGAGGCCCCACTGTCGCTTTTGAGGTAAATAATGTTTCCCAGGATGCAACGGGGGGCGAAGGAGGTCAAGAAAAATCGTAACTGCTCACCCCCCGGCAATCTTGGCAGTCGACTGCCTCGTCGCTTCCCTGCGACGTGCAGGAAGCACGCCTCGGTCGCTCCTCGTTGCCTCCTACCAATCTTATCCGGGTGGAGAACAGTTACCTTGCCTT
>JAPONP010000058.1 GCA_026713835.1 Bacteriovoracales bacterium | reverse complement strand
CCGTCTTGCATTTTATAAGTAAATTTAGATACTTATAAAATACCCGAGTGCTTTGCATGGGACATAATCGCTGAAAAATAAGGGGAGGACATTTTCCCTGAAAAGCTACAAAATTTATAAATTTTTTATCCAACTGCGAATTGCTCCGACAAAAGAAGAAAAGTCGGGTATGGGAGTACACGAGTAGGTTTTTTATCATAGGGGATAAACGATTCACCCGATGGATGAAGTTTGCAACGTGCCGTCCACGTCGCATCGTCAATTCACTTTTGAAAACTCTGCTGAGGGCATTTTGCCGCCCAGGGGCCCTTCAATAGATCCAAAGGGGCGGCATGGATTGTGGCCATGCTTTTTGTTGGAATGGGATACGTGTCGAGAATCATAAGAGTTGCACCGGCAACGTGAATCCGGCGATCGTTTACGAAGAAGAGAGGGGCCATTTGAAAGCACTGAGGACGATTGGCGGGGAAAAGAAGGCCGACTAAAAATTTGACATAATGGGCTGGATTCGGAGGAAAAAGGGCCCAAAGGGGGGGAAATGTCTCCCCATAAGATGCTTTAAATAGCTGAAATATCAAAAGAATGTCTTTTTTTTGACTACCCGAGTAATTTTGTCTTGTAAAAAGTTCAAACATTGCTATACTGGGCAAAATATCAAATTGGTGCGCCGCATCTAGCGCCCCCCCATTCCCCATTGGGAAAGAGGGCCTGGATGGAGCCGATAAAACGAAAAAAAGAGGAGATGGGCCATGTCAACACTACCCCTCAAAAAGAAAGAGATTAAAATCAAAAGCTTTGAGACGATTCTTCTATCGAGTTTGGAAGAAGAGGTCTTTTTTGGGAATTTGGGACGGATTGTTAAGGATAATTTTTCCTGTGATCGAGTCATCATCTTCAAGATCTTAAATGATCAAATCCCCGTTTTTATCTCGGACAGTGAAAATTCAAATGTTTCCTCTTATGTACTCGAACAGGGAACAGGTGTTTGCGGCAACGTCATGAGAACATCTCAACCCTATTATTCCAATAATGTGGCCAGAGACCCGGTTTTTTCCGGAGTGAAGGAGAGTAAAGGATATTCTGCCGAACTCTGTGTTCCCATTATCGTGGCCGGTCATACTTTGGCGACGGTTCACCTCCAAAGGAAATCAGACGGTCGTCATTTCGATGCCAAGTATATCGACGACTTCATGGGGTTTCTCAAATTTCTCGAAAGGCCTTTATGCAATATGCAGATTTATTTAACGGCCAAGCATCTCAATGAGATTTTGAGACAAGAGATTCAACGAAAGGATCAAAAACTTGAGCGGAGCAAGTGTGTGGAAAGCTATCTCTACCATATCAAAGATTTTGATCTCATCGGAAAATCCTCTCAGATGAGAAAAATTCGAAATATTGTCGATAAATTGTCGAAGCCGGACTCCGATGCTTCCATACTCATCGAAGGGGAGTCCGGAGTGGGCAAGGAGGCCATCGCCAAAAAGATTCATGTGGGCAGTCTTGGAGAGGATAGGCCCTTTGTTAAGGTCAAGGCTTCTCTTTTGACGGAGGAGAATTTTGAAAAGGAAATGTTTGGCAATGTGGAGGAGGCCTTTTTTAGAGCGGCTGAGGAAAAGACGGGATTTTGCGAACTCGCTCATCAAGGAACTCTATTTATTGAACATATCGGTGAGCTTTCTTCAAATGCGCAAATTAAACTGCTTCGATTTTTGGAAACGAAAAAGGTTTTCAAGATAGGTCTTCAGAAGGAAACGGAGGTCGATGTTCGAGTTATTGCTTCTCACTGCGGTGACCTGCAAAAGGAAGTCGATGCGGGAAGGTTTAGACAGGACCTCTACTTTATGATCAAAGGTTTTGGCTTTAATATCCCTTCTCTTAGAGAAAGAGAGGATGATCTGGAGTCTTTGGCCGTTTTCTTTCTCAATAAAGATAAATCGACCATTGACCACAAGGGACTCTCTTGTGAAGCTCTAAGTACCCTCAAAAGCTATTTGTGGCCGGGGAATGCGAGAGAGATCAAAAATGCAATGGAAGTGGCCTATCTCGTCAGTGAAGGGAAGGTCGTCGAGGCCCGTCATCTTCCGGCCAATATCATTAGCTGTAAAAAGAAGAGTGGAGGAGAGGATGGCTTTAAAGACTTTGATGGAATGAGCCTGGATAGTCTTGAAAAAAGGCATATTTTGAGGACGTTGGATCTTATGAAAGGGAATAAGACGAAAGTGGCCAAGACACTTGGCATTACCGTCAAAACCCTCTACAATAAACTCCATAATTACAAGGCCATGGAGGAAAAGGAACAAGGGATCTCTTCTCGAAAAAAAGAGAAGGCCCAGTAGAAAAAAGGGGGAAATATGGGTGCCAAAACCGAGCCATCGTCAGGTCAAAAAGCAAAAGGTGTCAATAGGGTTAATCTATGTAGTTTTAGGAGTTCGTCGGAGGTGGAACATCTCTATCGATTTATCAATGAGTTCAAATTGAGAAAAGAGGCCCAACTGATTTTTAGTAAGATCCTATCTTTTTCAAAAGCTTCAAAGAAAAGAGGATCAAAAAAAAGGTCGAAAAAACTTCATTGACGGTCGATGGCCGTCGGTCGATTTTTTAAGGGAAAAAAAGATGAAAAAGAAAAATCTGCTTCTATCGTGTTCTTTAATCGCTGTCTTGGGTGGATGTCTTTCGGAAGAGGAGATCGCTTCCCGCCGGGATCATGCCTTCGATTTAACGGGCTCCTATGAAGCTATTTTGTTGGATTCGGGTATCGGCTTGGATCTCCATATCGTCAATGAAGAGGGGAATCACGATATCCTTATTTCGATGAATCGTCGAGGGAGTTTTCTTTCCGATGAAGAACTTGCCTTTTTATCGAAGTTGGAAAGGAAACACCAAGTGTCCCTTTCGGAAGAAAGATTTTTACGAAACTCCTCCAGCATCGAAATCGGCAAAGGTCGTTCCTTTATGGATTTCGATGGGGGAGAAAATATCTCCAATGATTTTGGAAAATCGAGCCGATTCAATATTTGCTCCGAAGATGTTCAAACTAAGAAAATAAAGGCCCAGATCACAACACCTTCCGGTGAAATAGAAAGGCCTCGACTTCATATCTTCTATTGCCTTTCGGGAATTATTCAAAACGATACGAAAGACGTCATTGATGGAAGATTAACGCTAGAATCATCCATTTCCTATGATTTCGGTGAAGAAGGCTTTGGAGTTTCTTTCGACGAAAAAATCACACTCCCCTATACGGCCAAGCGAAAATCACAGCGATAAAGTAACTGCTCACCCCCCGGCAATCTTGGCAGTCGACTGCCTCGTCGCTTCCTTGCGACGTGCAGGAAGCACGCCTCAGTCGCTCCTCGTTGCCTCCTACCAATCTTATCCGGGTGGAGAACAGTTACCTTGCCTTTATT
>JAPONP010000057.1 GCA_026713835.1 Bacteriovoracales bacterium | reverse complement strand
CGACTGCCTCGTCGCTTCCCTGCGACGTGCAGGAAGCACGCCTCGGTCGCTCCTCGTTGCCTCCTACCAATCTTATCCGGGTGGAGAACAGTTACCTTGCCTTTATTACAGTTTTTGCTAGAGGTGCGAGCAGTTACTATAGCGTTGCGTTTCGAGTTACCTGAGAAAGCGCATCGAGAATAGGGCCGTATTGAGAGGCGGCTTTTTGAGCGCATAGGCTCACTCTGATAAGTGATTGTCCGATCTTTTCGTCAAGGCCCATGGCCTTAAACACATGACCTATTTTATCCTTTTTGTCGCAACAAGCACTGGATGTCGTTACCATGATGCCCTTTCGTTCGAGGGCCAATTGAATCTTTCTTCCCGACAGTCCGGGAAAAGCAAGCATTGAAGTGGTCGAAATTCGAGGAGATTTTTCTCCAATGATAAGGCAATCTGAAACTTGGGCCTTGAGCTCTTTTTCAAATTCATCTCGCTTTTTTCTTGCAAGATCGATTTGGTGTTTGTTTTCCTCAAAATAGTTCAAGGCCAATCCATAAGTTTCGTGAGCGATATAATTTTGAGTCCCTCCCCGAAGCCCTCCCTCTTGTCCCCCTCCAAAGATAAACGGTTTAAGTCGGCCCATATCTTTGGCCAAAACTAGCCCGGAGCCGATAAGGCCTCCAACCTTATGGGAAGAGGAGACGGCAAAATCTAAACCACTTTGGTGAAAATCAAAGGGTTCTTTGCCGATGTATTGGGTGGTGTCACACACAAAGGGGATCTTATAGTTTCCACAAAGGAGTGCCATTTTTTTAAAGGGAAAGATGACCCCCGTTTCGTTATTGGCGGCCATTATACTCACGAGAGCAATATCCTTATGGGATTGTTCCAAATGGATATTCAATTCGTCGAGATCGACCATGCCATCCGAATTGCAAGGGATTTGAATGACTTCATAACCTTTCCGTTGCCAAAACCGTGCCGTATCTAAAACCACGTGGTGCTCAACGCTTGAGATGATGATCTTTTTCCCCTCAAAGGGCCCCCGGGTATCCAAAAGGGAGTGAAAGATATGGGAAATTCCCTCGGAAGCACAGGAGTTAAAAAGGATTTGTTCTTTTTGGGCCCCAAGAACGTCGGCGCATTTTTTTCTGGATTTTTCCATCAAAAGATGAACCTTTTCCCCGAGTCTATGGGAGGCGTTGGGGTTGGCGAAGTCATCCCCTTCGATTCGGTTTAAAAGATAGTCTCGAACGGGAGGGCAGGGTGGGGCATGGCCGTTGTAGTCGGCGTAGATGGTCTCAGGCATCTTCACCCTCTATGGGAAATCCCTCCAAACTCCAGGCCAAAATTCCCCCTTCGAGGTTGGACAAATGGGTATAACCCCTTTCACCTAGAACTTGGCAGGCTTTCATGGAGCGTTTCCCACTCCGACAGTGGATGACGACGGGAGTTTGCTTGGAAATCACCCCCTTCGATTCCAGTTCTTCAATCCCATGGTCAAAATCGCTTAGGGGAACCAAAACGGATTGCGCCATACGCATGGCCTCCCATTCCTCTTTTTCCCGGCAGTCGAGAAGGACAACCTCCTCCCCCTTATCGAATTTGGCCTTGAGTTCGACGACGCTTATTTCACCGATCATGCTATCCTCTCCTTTTCTCTTATCGCAATTTATTTGGCCAAAACTCTCGAAGGGTTATCGCTATACTCCATGAGATAGAGGGCCGGTCCCAAATTGATCTGAAATGTTGGTTCAATGATGTCGTTGCCGGGATAAAATCCAACCCTCATTCCCCAAGGCGAGGGGCTCAGCTCAAATGAAAAGCAGTAGATATTATGGATTCCGTAGGCCCAATCACAAGTCCCTCCGGAATGGAGGTACAGTTCACTGGATTGTTGAGGAGCATAGTTGTTCCATCGAGACATATCCTGGGCCATTGTTTCAAAAATCTGCTGATCCATGCCACCCACTCCATCAAATGACGAACTCCAAGGATAGAGGATGAGTTCGGAGTATGTGTGGTAGGAAAGCAAAATCCTGATATTATGTGTGGTTTCGATAAAGTTTTTGATGGCCTGAGTTTCGGGCTCAGAAAACGGTGCCGGCCCTCTATAGGTCTCCGACCTTGGGCGCTTGGACGAACCGCGCCCTCCCCAATTATAACTATAGTTCCTATTGAGATCGACACCTCTGGCCGATGTGCCCTCGTTAAATGATCTATTTTTTCTCCACCACTTGTATCTTCTTCCCTTTATATCGTGGAGCTTTCCGTCCACATTGAGTACGGGAACGATATAAATATCTCGAGAGTTGACAAGTTCTCTTATCGACTCGTCAAACTCATAATTTTCAGCGAGATGCCGGGCCAACATGAGAGGAATTTCGGTTGAAAGATGCTCCCTGGCATGATGGGAGCCTACAAAAAGTATCCCGGGAACAAAAAAATCGGACGCTCTATTTTTTTTGTGGGTAATGCGAATAAGAGGGATGTCATAACCCTCGACAGTTTTCCCTAGGGTAAAGACTTCAACGATTTGGGGATACTCTCGACTTAAAGAATCGATAACATCCAAAACGTCATTATAGGTGTGATAGGCATGATCCACTTTGGGAAATTCGTAAACATCCGACTCCGTGGGGTCGGCGTCGTAAGGGAAATCGAGAGAGTGGGAGGTGACGATTTTATCGGGCAAAAAAGTCTTTAAAATATTCAGGTCAAAGCTATTGACTGTCGCATAAACATCATCTTCGATAATCCGGTCGATGTGAATGTAATCGGCAATTTGTGACCTTTCTTGGGCACCCTCTGCCTGCAGATGGACGAAATGGTAGGAGTCTTCGGCAAGTAGGGTGAAATTGAGATGGAGGCACCAAATGGTCAAAAAAACTTTCATTTTCTTCACGATCTTTTCCTTTTGAGATGAGTGAATGTTTTAGTACCACCAAGAGCGTCTTTTTTCAAGAGTTGGAATCGGTCGTCTATTTTGTGGCGACCCGTCGCGCCATGCCTCTGTGCAAACCGATGACATTCCATTTTCCCCTTGTCATCACACTTTCACACATGAAAAGTGACGTTTTTTTGAAAAAAAGGGCTTACTTTATAAAAGGTCTTTCTTTCAATGAATTTCCCTTCATTCTTTGACAACAAAAGGCCCATAGGAAGGCAAATTCGATCCAAAAACCGCAATGAGAAACAGCGAATAATTTCTTCTTCCGGGCTGAAATATCTATCATGGGCTTCATCTAGCAACGCAGGGAAGGCATTGAGATAAAATTCTCCTAGTTCTTTATCCAAAATCCAGTCTTGGGCCTTTTTATGGAGCAGGCAAAGGTTGAATTCCACGCTGGACTGAATAAGTGGGAGTTCTGAATAATAATCTTCGTAAGCCCAATTCCACTTATTAAAAAAAGTCAGGGTCAATTCGCTAAATAATTCTTGGACACTATTATTCAAAAGAATCTTTTTACCTTTTTGGGTCAGGGAGTATTTGTTTAACCTTTTCTTCATCATCCCGGTTATATCCAAGAGGTGTTTTAGTCTTGTTGCCGAAGGGAGATCATCCTCTTTGTTAGGCTGACGTGCGTAGCGTTCTTGTGAAAAAAATTGCCGGTACAGTTCAATAACAAAGGATTTTGGCAAGTTTCCTTTTTTTGTGGCCTTCAATTCACCGACTTCGCCCAATCTTTTGAGGAAATAAAATGCTTGTTTCATAATGGGGATATATTGCAGGTCGTTCTCATTTAAATTCTTAAATTCAAACAGATCATTTTTCAAACTGAAAGGCTTGTAAAGAACATTGTGCATATCTTTAGATGAGAGTCCCAAAAACGGTGCCCTTGGCAAGCTATTTTGGTTTTCATAGAACTTGGCCAATTCTTGCTCCATTTCTTCAAAAGAGTGGGACTCTTTATGCGATAAAGCTTCTTTTGCAAGCTCAAGCATTTCCGAAGCACTTTTTAATTCGCCACCCTCAAAACCGTTCTGCTTGGGAAAGGTGATGACTTTCCCTAAACAACAACTCTTATACTTCTTACCCGAGCCACAAGGGCATGGTGAATTTCTTAATGGCCCTTCCATCACTTCCTTTCCGTCTTTCCAGAATATTTCACAATTTTTAAAATCATTTTTAATTCATAATTATTATAATCAACCCGGGCCCTAAATGTAAGAATTTAACATTGGAAAATTTGAAGCGAATTCTTCCACAAACAACGCAGTGTCTCGTGGACAGCTCGTTGCTCGTTGCTAATTGAAAGTTTTTTCAACAATTCATTCTCCGATCACGACCTCTTTAATTTTATTGATATTTTTAGACATCCCCCTTATCAAGATAAAAATATTCTCCACCGCAAATTTAGTGAAGGGGGCACAGTACTTATCCAATGTTTCAAGCTTGGGGATACTTTTTTCTGGAATACCTGAAACTTGAGAGAACTTCTTAATACCCATTCGTCGGATGGTATGTTTTAGGGCATCAAGTATCTCGGTTCATTCCATTAACCGATGAGAGCCAATGTGTAACAAACTACCCTCAATGGGGTTTGGCGAGGGTAGTTATTTACATGAGAGCGTCATTGGTTTACAATGTAACAAAGTACCCTCAATTATTTATATCAAGGGCGCTTCGTTACATGTCAGAAGGTATTGAAAAGCTTGAAGAAAGGCCCTTCTTCACAACGGAGGAAGCGGAAAAAAATGGCATCTCCCGTCGTATGCTCAGCTATTACGTTAAAAATGGCCGGCTTGAGCGGCTTGCCCGTGGTGTTTATTGTTCCACTAAGTACGAGTCAAAAAATGAAAATCTCAAATGGGAAGACCTGGCCATAGCCGCCAGTAACATCAGCGGTGGCGTCATCTGTCTTATATCAGCACTGGTGTATTATGAACTGACCGACGAAATAATGAGGGAGTTTTGGATCGCCGTCGATAACGATAACTCAAAGGCTAAATTTCCCATGTGCCATATCGTAAGAATGAGAGATATGGAACTCGGAGTAAATGAAATTGAAATGGCTGATATCAAAGTCAAAATATTTGATGTGGAGAGAACCATCATCGACTCTTTTAGGCTTCTCGATTTTGAGACAGCGATGAAGGCTCTCAAACTTTATCTAAAAGGGGCAAAAGGCAAGCCTGATATGAGAAAGTTGAATAAATATATAACTGAGCTTCGGGCCTCAAAAGTTCAGGATTACATAACGGCGTTGATAGCATGAGTAAAGTGACTGAACAGAGTGTAAAGCAAAAGCTCAAAAATATTTCCAAAGAATTAAAAACTCCTTTCAACTTTTTGCTGGATACACTTTTTCTTGAACGATTCCTTGTCCGTGTGAAAATAGAGATTTCGTCTGACATCTCATTTCCCCATCAATCGTAATAATTAGAACTAAGAATGTACGCCCTATTTTTCCATAAATTGTGAAGAGTAACAGGAGTGTCGAGATCTTTGGTACAAGGCTCCACTGACCCTACAGGGTAAGCCCACCGTGACTTTTCAAATCCCTAGTAAGGAAGAGAGACGAACTGATCTAAAGCAAGGTGGAATTCCCCAAAATGAAGCACCTACTTCTGGCGTGCATACCTCTTCCAATCAGGAAGGGATATTGAATTGATCTCTTTGGGGTATCGGGCTCCATATCCGTGTTTAATTTTTAAAGCGATGGCATTGGCCTTAGAGACGAGGCTTTGAAGTTCGGGATTCAGGGGCGGAAATTATAAAGAACAGGCAAAAAAAATTCTACCCGTGGCGAACGCTTAGCTTTAGAAAAAGTGTAAAGGATGTGTCTAGAATAAGGTGTAAACTATGTGTCAGGAAGGACAGCCGGTTCTTCGTATTTAAGATGATAATTCTTTGAAAATCAGAAACTCAGGTTTTTATAATATTAATTTGAGTTGAAATAATTGAAAAGCTAAGAGAGTATATTGTAGTTTTGGGTTTTTATTAAAGGAAAATATCTTTTATACATATTATCTGGACAGAAAACATATTTTCGAGAAGGTATAATTGAGGCCGCATAGATAAGATCAAAGTCCGTAGTAAATAGATATGGAATATTAGTGCATAGAAAAATATTTAAAATCATGGAATCACTCATAGACAGACCTGTGGTCTCGCTTATTTTATATACCTCTTTCCATTCGACTTTTTGAACAACATCAGGAGAGACATCATCTTGTCTTAATGATAAATATTCTAATTTCATGCTTTGACATGTTAAACTCCAGGTGGTTTCCAGCTTGGAGGAAAGATTTTTAAAACAAAAATACAACCATAGATTTTCAATTTTATCAAAAGAGCATGAGAGCTTTCTTTTAAAATTTTTAATACCTTTATCTGATAGTACGAGGGGATCATTTTCATCTGCCCTTCTTCTAACTTTTGCTCTGTGAGATTTTAATAATTTGGCCATGTCAGAATTTTGAGAAATACCTTGAAGTTCTTTACTAAACCAAGCCAACTCTTCTGTAATAATCAATCTTCTCTGGTAGTCCATAAACTCAGATCGGGTTGTAGTATTGCAGTACATTCTAAAGTCATATCGATCTAATTGATAAACTAACACCATCGTTTCATCATGAAATTTATCAGTATCGTGAGAATAGGAGATAAGAATATTTGTATCCAGGAAAGCCTTTCTTGATGACTCTTCTAGGTCTAAATAATCTTTGATTGAACTGAACGGTAGAATTGTTGCCAATTTTTTTTAACGACTTCTAGATACGCTGAGATAAATCTTCATTGCCTCTCGGCCTAGCGGCTTTGTCGATGAAATTTTCGCGGTTAATCTCATAATCTTGTTTTGCATCATTGTCTTCCTCTTTAATTATTTCTCGAATAATATTTAGCATCTCAGGATCACGACTACCTTGCTGGACTTTTTTTAGCTTTGCTAGAGTTTCTCGATGTTTTTTCTTAATTTGTTCCAATTTATCAGCCATAATAAATACCTCCTGCTTCTTGTTAAGGCATCTTATCACATTTTTCAAAGCCGCTAACATACTGATATTACTCGGTTTTTTCTTTGTCAAAACATCATTTCTATTATTGCCCTATGATTTCACTATTGCATTTTTTTCTTACAATTTTTTCTCCTTTTTGAGGAAGATGACGGGTGGGCGGTTGGATTTTTAAATCTTTTGGAATGTCAGATCGGATATTAAGTTTTACAAATGAGTAAAGGAATTGAGAAATAGCTCTTGTTGAAAGGTTTCTGGACACTCATACGCAAAATTTCTTAATTTTCTCAACGGCAGTCTTCAAATTTTAACTATTGTCTTCTATTTCTTTTTTTAGTTTCACTTTTTTTGACTTCAGCCATAGCCATAATAAGCTACCTTTGAATTTATTATGGGACATATAAAAATGAACGATATTTATAATTATTAATGAGCATAATAGGATGACGCTCAAGGCTTCAGAAGCATCCCATCTGCTATATCTAGAAATACTAATAATTTGATTATCAAGAATACTAATTAACAATATTATTAAAATAATCGAGTTCCCCAGCAATCCCAGTATTTTTAAAATTGACATAACGAACCACCCCTCACCCTAAACATTTCCACCAGTTTCACTCTTACTTTAATAGAATAACATCGCCATTCCCTTCTAGTCAATTATCATGGGCCCAACGTACATTCAACTCAAACCCATAATGAGATTTGAAACATGAGAATTCTAATTGACATTTTAGTTTTGGCCGTCTTTTCCATCGCCGCTTTCCAGGGCGACCGATTCGGCCTTGAGAAAACGGCAAACTTCATTCAGAGGATTGGGCCTCCCGGGGGCTTGGCGACCTTGAGCCGGGGACGAGGAAGATGACGGATGGGCGGTTGGATTTTTGAAACTAGATTTAATCTTGCTTTATTAAGCATCTCATCCTTCGAGTGTTTTACTTTCTTTATTACACCCTTTGTGATATTTGAATTCTAGTTTTTCATTAATTTCAACAATACCAATGGAGTGGTGGAACCCACCTGAAGAATGTTCAAAACCACGTTTTACATACTGCTGTAATCGAATTAAGACGATAAGGTTTGAATCATAATCTTTAAGTAGCTTTTTAAGAAAATTTTTTGAACAAGAAAGGCGTAACCCAGAATATTCTTTATCATAATTTTTAGAGCCGTTCCAGGTTTCTAATTTAAGGATAATTTCTCCATTTCTATCATTCCAGTACCTTTTAAATTTATCTGTACAACTTAACTCATAAGTATCAATAATTTTTTTTACAATTCGAAGCCCATCACGATCCATACTTGCACCATAAGGGTCAAACTCATCTAATTTTCTATATGACCCCGTTGAAAAGATCCAGGGCGCAAAGATATGATTATTTTCTCTCCCCAAGCCATTGCCTTCATTTTCATCATATAAATCGGGTGGCCAGATCTGAAAAGGATTTTCTTGAAATAACGAAGCTATCGTTTTTTTAGAGAATCTTTTATGAACTAGCGCAGAAGAAATATTTACTTTAACTTCATCATAAGAAGTCCAATATCCATCGACAATAATATTTTTTTCAATTTTTCTTGTTAGATTTATCAATCCTAGCAAAACATCAGGGTTTTTTGTAAGGGTTAGCTTCCCTTTTTTTTCTTCCTGAAGAAGAGTTTTTATTTCTAGCGGTATAGTATCAAGGGTATCAGATTGCCAAAATCCATCTTCCCTTGTTAAGACGTAGTGAGAAAACCATTCGTCCCAAGAGTTTTCCTCATCATAACCTTTTGTGACATGAAGGTTAGATAAAAGTTTGCCTGCCGTAATAAATAAAGCGTGCCATGCAACTTGGGCAGCATACGTTTGCTTATTGGGTTCAGGGTGACTATATTGGCGATAAGATGGCTTGCAGCCTATATCTGTATGGGTTGAAATATCAGGGTCAATCTCATAGGCAGACTCAGCGATGAAGTCGTCCATTTTCCAACAATCAATATTGAAAACCCTGCCAAGACTATCGACATCTAGTTTTCTGAAATCGTATTCAAGGTATAACTTGTGAGCGGCCCTTGACTCCGTTTGAGG
>JAPONP010000056.1 GCA_026713835.1 Bacteriovoracales bacterium | reverse complement strand
GAGCGAGAGCGATCTCGAGGTGGTGGTCTCCGCATCCAACGATGCCATCTTGATGGTGGAAGGAGAGGCCAGGGAGGTTCCCGAAGCGGAAATGCTCGAGGCCTTGGAGTTCGCCCACGATCATATCAAAAAATGGTGTGAACTCGTGGAGAAAATGGCCAAGGAGGTGGGGCGTCCCAAAAGGGATTTTGTCTCCTCTTCCGTCAACGAAACCCTATCATCTCAAGTGGAAAAGCAATTTTCTCCCAAGGCCCGGGATTGCCTCGGTGTGGTGGAAAAACTCTCTCGGCAAAAGGCCGTCTCCCATTTGGTTTCCGAAGTAGGCCAAGCTCTTGCCAAGGCCCCTCAAGACTACGGCCTAGAGGAAGAAAAGAGCGACTTTGCCAAAGAGGCCTATAAGGCCGTGGACGACCTTCTCTACAAGATGATGAGAGAAGACATCTTGGCAGAGGGCAAACGCATCGGAGGGCGAGGGCTCGACGAGGTTCGCTCCATCGAAACCGAGGTGGATATTTTAAAGGCCCCCCACGGAAGCGCCCTTTTTACGAGAGGAGAGACCCAGGTGATGTCCACCGTGACCATAGGGGGAAGCGAAGGGGATCAGATGGTGGATAACATTTTGGGGCTGAGCTATCAAAAATTCTACCTCCACTATTTTTTCCCTCCCTTTTGCGTGGGCGAAGCCAGAGGAGTTCGGGGAGTGGGACGCCGGGAGCTTGGCCATGGGAACTTGGCCGAGAGGGCCTTGAAAAATATGTTTGACCCCCTGACCTTCCCCTATACTCTCAGGGTCATGTGTGAGGTATTGGAAAGTAACGGCTCCTCGTCCATGGGAAGCGTGTGTTCCGGCTCCCTGGCCTTGATGGATGCGGGGGTTCCCTTGAGTTCTCCCGTCGCAGGAGTGGCCATGGGGCTCGTCAAAGAGGGGGATCGCTTTCAAATTCTAACGGACATCCTAGGAGACGAAGATCATTTGGGGGATATGGATTTCAAAGTGGCCGGCTCATCCAAGGGGATCACGGCCATCCAAATGGACATCAAAATTGCGGGCATCACCCGGGATATCTTCACCCGGGCCATGGAACAGGCCAAAACGGCCAGGCTCCACATCCTTTCGGAAATGAATAAAACCATGGAAAAGCCGCGCGAGAGCTTTAAGGCCGGCGTGCCCACCATCAAGACCTTGAAGATCCCCCCGGATAAGATCGGGGCCTTGATTGGACCCGGAGGGAAAAATATCAAAAAACTCCAAGAGGAGAACGGGGTCAAAATCGAGGTGGAAGAGGATGGAACCGTTCGGGTGCTGGGAACCGATGACAAAGTTCAAGATGAGGTGATCGAAACCGTGGAGCTTCAAATCAACGGTCCCAAGATCGGAACCATCTACCCCGCCGAAGCCGTCACCATCAAAGAGTACGGGGTCTTTGTGGATATCGCCCCCGGAGTCTCCGGTCTCGTCCATATCTCCGAAGTGGCCCACGAACGGATTAAAGACATCGAAGAGTATGTGAGCGAAGGGGATAAGTTTGACATCAAGGTGATCGAGGTCGACAAATTTGGACGCCTCAAACTTTCGGCCAAGGAAGTTCGCCCTCTCGAAAAGAAAAAGGCTTAAAAGACTTAAAAACTTAGAGACTTAAAGAGGATTTTCAAGGTGTCGGCCCCCATTTCCGTAAAGGTTAAAAAACTGCCCCATTACGATGAGGCCTTGCCCTTGCCCCGTTACGAAACCCCGGGGAGTGCAGGGGCCGATCTCAGGGCCTCACTACCGGATCGAAAACCCTTGGAGATCCCTCCCCAAAAGCGCGTCCTCGTGCCTACGGGGTTGGCCTTTGAAATGATTCCGGGCCATGAAATTCAGGTGCGCCCCCGCTCGGGCCTGGCCTTGAAATCCCCTCTCTTTTGGTGTAATGCCCCCGGCACCATCGACTCCGACTATCGAGGAGAGATCAAAATCATCTTGGCCAATCTCTCAACGGAAACCTATTTTATAGAACACGGAGAGCGCATCGCCCAGATGGTCGTGTCCCCCGTCCCGAGGGCCCGATTTGAAGTCGTCTCGACGTTATCCCCCTCTCAAAGGGGTGAGGCCGGCTTTGGTTCCACGGGGAGAACTTAAATGGTCGGAGCACTGAGATGATCGTCGTTCCCTACACAAAATGTGCATCCAAGGAAAAGGCCTTTGAAGTGGTTCGGGAAGGAACGGCCAAGGCCTTGGCCAAATTCAAAGTCGAAGCCGCCATCACCGATAACGGGCAAGATGAAATCTATGCCAAGGGAAAGGGCATCGATCTCAAGGCCCGGTTTGAAGACGACCGGGTGGAAATCTCCCTTAAGCTTTCTCTCGTTCTCAAGGTCTTTCAAAGCAAGATCGAAGAGACCATTCAAAAATCCATGGAAGAGATCGTCTAGGGGTCAAGGCGACCCTAAAAAGAAACTGATTTTATTTAATACGGAAAATCAGGTCTTTATGGCCATAATCCCAAGGGATCGAATCCTATATGTAAAGAAAAGGCGTTTTCTTTACATATAATTTTTTATATGTAAAGATGAGACGATATGGAGACATCTTACTCTATAGCTTGTTGAAATAATGAGAAGGTAGGCACAGGTGGTCGCCAAATTCAAATCGGGTACTTTTATCACCCAATACCAATATAAGAGCTTTCGTCCAACATATATCAACCGCCCATTTCAAATGAGCGATGCCGATATCGGCATCGCCCTTGAAAAAGCGAGTCAACTCCTAGGAGAGCTCAATGCCTATTCCAAACTTATTCCCAATATAGATTTTTTTATCCAAATGCATATTACTCGAGAAGCGACAGATTCTTCAAAGATTGAAGGAACAAAAACCGAATTAGATGAAGCTCTTCTTGAAGAAGATGATATTGATCCACAAAAGAGAGATGATTGGTGGGAAGTACGAAACTATATCAAGGCCATGAATAGTTCGATAAGTAAACTTGAAAAATTACCGCTATCTATACGGTTGCTCAAAGAAACTCATAAAATCTTGTTATCCGATGTTCGTGGGGGGAAAAAATGTCCCGGAGAGATTAGAACTTCTCAAAATTGGATAGGTGGCACAAACCTTAAAGATGCTGCTTTTATTCCACCACACCAAAATGACTTGCCGGAATTGTTGTCCGACTTAGAGAATTTTTTTCATAATTCTACTCATAAAAACCTTGAACTTGTAAAAGCGGCCATCATACATTATCAGTTTGAAACGATACATCCCTTTTTAGACGGTAACGGAAGGATCGGGAGATTACTCATAATACTTTATTTGATTGATAAAAAGATATTATCTAAACCGGTGCTTTATCTTTCTTCTTTTTTTGCAAAACACAAGGGGCAATACTACGATGCTTTGACACAAGTTAGGACTCAGAATAATCTTAAACATTGGATATTATTTTTTTTAAGTGGGGTTATCGAAACGGCTCAATCGAGTATAGATATCTTCCAAAAAATTATTAAACTTCGAGAAGAATGTGAAAAGAAAAACCTTAACTTGGGTAAAAGAGCAAAAACAGGAAAGCAACTTCTTAAATATATGTATTCAAACCCTGTTTTCAACACCAAAAAATCGGCTAAATTTTTAGAAATAAAACATCAAACTGTAAATAGTTTGATCGAAAAGTTTGTAGAACTTGGCATACTAAAAGAAATCACAGGATACAAAAGGAATCGAATTTTTGTTTTTGCTTCCTATTTAGATTTATTTAAATACGCCGATTGAAGAGATGATCTAAAATCGTTCCAAAAGATCTTTGAGTTTTTCGAGATCGGCCTTCCTGGAGTGGCGATCCACGAGTACTTTTTTTTCGTCCCGAGTATGGAGATGGAGTTCAAAATAGCCCCGATTCTGATGGGCCTTATGGGCGGGATCGTTTTTACGGCGGGCCATATTGGGGGAACCCAAAAAAGGGGAAATGCTTAAAGGCCCAACGTCCTTGAGATCAAAATGGCGGCGACGCAGGGGAAGGGCAAAAAGGTGGGTAGTCAAAATCAAAGATTGTCCCCTTTTATGAATGCGAAACTCCAGGAAAAAAAAGGAGATCGCAACCAAGGGAACGGCGATCAAGGTGGCGATTACTAAAACGGCCAAAAAGGAGTTGATGGGGTCTTGGGAACCCATCATTTTTTCGAGAGGGGCCTTGGCCGCCAAGGCCAGCACAGCCAAAACGGACAGACCGGCCAAAAGATAACCCCAAAAGAGATACGGAAGCCCGTAGGATTTGAGAAGGACAGAGGAGTCCTCCCCTACGACCACTCGATCTTCTTCATCTTGATCTATCGGAAAGGGGTAAAGAAGTCCCATCCTCTCTTTTTAAAAGGCCGTCACAGGCATTGTCAAGGTATCAAAGTGTAGCGAATCGAGGACAATCGTTGCGGGAAGCCTACCTTATTCGGGGTTTGAAACCACCATCGGTACCAACAAAGCCTTAAAGGAATCAAGCGTTGATTGGAATCCAAATGAATAATTTTAAGGGTTGTGGATTGTCCTCACGAGGCGGAAACCTGTGTCTTTGCTCCTCCAATGCGAATGGTTGCCGTTGCGCTCCGTCGAGCGCAAGTCCCGGGCGCAGCCGTAACAACTACCGCCACGAACAATGCGATACGTCCGGAGGGAGTTACTTGGTGCATTTACTGGATTTTTGCCCTTGGGGAGCTTACCCGCCCACTCATTCCAACCCCACTCCAGCACGTTGCCGATGACGTCATATAACTTAATGCCGTGGGTAACGAGGGGAAGGCGATCCCCCACCGGGTGGGTGGTTCCCTTGGAATTGCCATAAAACCAAGCATACTCTTGGAGGTTGCTCGCATCGTTTCCAAAGTGGTATGCCCCCTTTGCCGTTCCTCCTGCCCGAAGGATATACTCTTGTTCCGCATCTGTCGGAAGCCTAAACCCCTCTGCCCGGTAGATATCTCCTCCCGGAGCATTGACCAAAACCTCCCCTTCCACACTTAAATCGTAGGCGGATTTGAGCCCGCGACTTTTAGAAAGTCTATTGGCAAACTCAAGGGCGTCCCACCAACTCACCTGTTCCACCGGATTATCCGGGCGCATGGGGATGGATTTTCCGTTTATTTCAAAAGTGCCGGAACCCTCCCCATCAGAAAAATGGGAGGGGTTCTTCCCCATAAGTTCCGCCCATTGTTTTTGGGTCACCGGTGTCTCCATCACTTCAATGTCGTGGGTGAGTTCCACATCCGTTTTCTTTGTCCCTCCTCCCATTTTAAATTTGCCTGCCCTT
>JAPONP010000055.1 GCA_026713835.1 Bacteriovoracales bacterium | reverse complement strand
TCCATGGGGCGATAGGACTTTATTTGTGGATTCGATTGAGATAGCTTTGGACATAGAAAAAACCTTTTGTTTGTCGCTGGTTTGTTTTTGCAAGAATTATACTGGCCGACGCAGAAGGTTTTTTCATTTCGCACGGCCGTGACCGCTCCGAGTAAATTAAAAAATGGGTGAATTAAAGAATCGACCGAAACGCACACGATTTCGTGAACTTACCTTCGTATTTTCGAAATTTCTTGGAAATCCCCATTAAAAGAAAGGTATTATGAAAAGTTTGAATAGTTTTGGCATATTCATGATGATTTTATCTTCTATGGCTTTATTGGAGGATAAGTTTTTTATTTCAGATTTATTGGTAAGTTTTAAGTTTCAGTATCTATGGATTTTTTTAATTCTATTACTCGTTAACCTCGTTTATAAAAAAAAAGGGTTCGCTGCCTCGTATCTTATTATGTCTTTAATCAACTTTGTTTCGATTTATCCTACATGGTCAAGTACTCAAGATCTTAAATGTCCTGATTTTAAAATTTATTTTGCTAATATTCTTACGTCGAATAAAAAACATTCTTTACTAATAGAAAGTATTCTTAAGCAAAAACCCGATATAGTCGTCCTTCAAGAGGTTAATAAAAAATGGGAGCATAAGTTGGCATATCTTTCTGATAACTACAAACATCAGATTATGCTTTCGAGGGAACATAATTTTGGAATGGCAATATTTTCTAAACTTGAAATCTTAGACCACGAGATATTTCAAGGAAAAGCAGAAGTAGAATCTGTTTTATTGAAAATAAATTTTAAAAATAAAGATATTAATATTCTTGCAACTCACCCTGTGCCTCCCATTAATCTAAATTATTGGAACTTACGAAATAATCAATATAAAGAGTTAAGGGGATACTTAAATAAAGTCCAAGGTGAAAATATCTTACTCGGTGATTTGAACGCTGTTTCCTGGTCTTCTCATTTGAAGCAATTAAGCAAAGATACGGGGTTAAACCCGGTGAATACTTTTCGAGACACTTGGAATAGTGTTCTTCCTCCCGGTATGAGGATTAGACCAGATCATGCTTTTGTTTCAAAAAATTTAAAAGGAGCATTGAAAGTTTTAGATAATATTGGGTCGGATCATTTACCTATGCTATTAAGCCTAAAAATATGATGATTAAGGAGAATATGAAGTGAAATGGCCATCAACTGTAATGAAAGAAGCAAGAGATGAAGCTTATGAATATTTTGATAAAAATATTCGCCCCCTGACAAGGGGTAAAAATGGAAAAATAGATCCAAGTGCAGTTGGACTAGAAAATAACGATGTGGATGCTTTTAGACATGCTTATGTGAGTGGAGTTTTTATACAAGTTTATAATGAAAAAACAGCCGATATTCTTGGAAGGCTCAATGAGTACAAAATCGGTGATCTTTACTCCAACACTAAATATCCTAGATCTCTTAATATGGATCTTTGGAATAATAGTATTGGTCGAAAATATGGGAAGAAGGCAAAAACTCGCAAAGAGCTTTTGGAAAAAATTCATGAAGCCCTTAAAAGGGGAGAACTTATCATTGACCTCACTGACCCTCGTCAATATGACGGAGCAAAAAATAATCCTATCAATAAGTCAAAACCGGTCATCGTTTTAGAAGAGGGTGAGAAAGGACGCAATGAAATCTTTTTTGATGTGGAAAAAGAGGAAATTCTTTCTCGTAGTGACTTTGTAGCAAAAATTCAAGCCGGGGAATATTCTGGGTACACGGTTAAAGAAATCAATGGTGTTCTCACCCCTGTTTCAAACCCTGACAGTAGAGAAACTAATAATCTGAGCTAGAGGTTTTGTCATAAAATCAACGACTTAAATGAGTCAACACGTACATTTCAAGACGATTCGCCAGTCACACAGGGCAAGCAGCCGCAAAACTCATTGTTAATCGAAGCGACAAAAGCAAACCGAATATGGGGCTTACCTCCTTTAAAGGGATCGTGAGCTTTTAAGGATTTCGTTGTGGATTTTTTTTGCTTTTTCGATGTCCCTGCTTTGGCCATGTTTGCGACCTCTATTTTATTCCCTAGTTTTTAAAACTCTCACGCCCAAATTTTTCGATGGCCTGAAGGGTTTTCCGTACGTTGTTCCAGGTTGTATTGTGATTGATAATGCAAAGTCGAAGAGAGAATTTTTCTCGCAATGTCGTGGAAGTTAAAAATGCAGAGCCATCCCAAAAAATGTGGGTGAGAACCTTACTATTGAGTTCTGTTAGCTCTTCTTCGCTAAGAGGACTATCTTTGGAATTGACTCTAAAGCACACTATTCCCAAAGAAGAGGGAGTCAGGAGTTCTAGGGTTGGGCTCTTATCTATATACTGTTCGGCTTGGGCGGTGAATTTCATTGCGTTAGAGATGGCCTGTCGGAAGGCGGCCATTCCGAAGGTCTGAACTGACATCCACACCTTTAGGGCCCGAAAGGACCGACTCAATTGTAGGCCTCGGTCTGAAAAGTTGGGGTGCTTGTCCCCCCATACCGTATCTTGAAGAAAATTGGGGCGGACTCCAAATGGGCCTTCGAGGGTCTTGATATCCTTGACCATGAGGCAGCCCGCTTCGTAGGGTTGGAAAAACCATTTATGGGCATCTAAGCCTATGGAATCGGCGTGTTCAATTTTGTGCAAAAGTTTTTTACCCTCTTCAGCGATTACGGCAAAGCCACCATAGGCCGCATCCACATGGAACCAAATGCCCTCATCTTGGCAGTAGTTGGCAATTTCCCCAAGGGGGTCAATGGCCCCGGTGCTGGTGGAACCGGCATTGGCACATATTGCGATGGGATTTAGGCCTGCGGTACGATCGCGGGCCACCATATCTTTAAGTGCCTGCAAGTCCAATCGGAAGTACCGGTCAGTAGGCACTTTGCGTATGCCCTCCGGCCGAATCCCAATAACCATAGCAGAGCGGGCCAGGGAGCTATGCCCTTGGTCGCTGATATACACGGCCCCACGTTCCGGGTGTCCGGCCGCCTCTCGGGCCGCAACCAGGGCATCCACGCTGGCCGCTGAGCCCCCACTTGTAAATAACCCTCCGGCACTCTTAGGATAGCCAATCCAACGCCGGAACCAGTCAATAACGATCAACTCCACTTGACTGGGGCCGCTTGAAGTGAGCCAGGTGCATTGGTTGACGTGATGGCCGGCCGTTATGAAGTCAGCCAGCACCCCCGGCCAGGTGGGGGAAGAGGGGACAAAGCCAAAACAGCGGGGATGATCGAGTCGTAGTGCAAGAGGAAGTATCTTATTGGCCACCAATTTCAAGACTTCTTGGGCCGACTTGCCTCTTTCGGGAACCTCTCGACTCCATTGCTCTTCCAGTACTTGTCGAAATTCTCCCTCCCAAACACCCTCTTTTGATAACCCTTTAATCCGCTCTACCGTAAGCTCTGCCGCCTGACGGGCCAAATCTAGCATCAATTCCGAGGACATTTCTAGGCCATGAATATCTTGCTCTTTTTTCATGAAAATATGACTTGGATATTGGTGTACTCGGCCAGTCCCTCTTCCCCAAATTCTACCCCAATCCCCGATGACTTCATTCCCCCAAAAGGGGCGTTGGGTTGGATCATGCCATGTTTGTTAATCCAGACGGACCCACATTCCATGCGGCCGGCGATCTGCCGGGCCCGCTCGATATCGCGACTCCATACCGATCCCCCCAAGCCGTTGGGGTTGTCGTTGGCCTTGGCCAAAGCCTCCTCGATATTAGAGAATTTGATGATGGGTAGCACAGGCCCAAACTGTTCTTCATCTACGAGCCGATCGCCATTGTCCAAATCGGTGACGATAGTAATGGGAAAGAAATGCCCTTTGCCCTTCTTATCCGGTTTGCCTCCCAAAAGCAGTGTTCCCTTTTCTATCGCCTCTGCAGCCAAATTTTCAATCTTTTGGTATTGCCGCAAATTTTGAATGGGCCCGAGCATTGTGCCCGGTTCTGTCCCCACCCCCATAGGCATTTTGCGGGCAAATTGCACCAATTCTTTACAGATCGCATCGTGAACTCGATCGGAGATGTAAAGTCGTTTGAGTGCCGCACAGGTCTGTCCAGAATTGATAAAGGCACCCCAAAATAATCCTTCGGCAATTTGCTTGGGGTCCACATCATCCAGAACTATTCCCGCATCGTTACCACCCAATTCTAAAGTCAGGCGTTTCATTGTCTCGGCAGCACTGGCCATCACCTTGCGCCCCGTGGCACAGGAGCCGGTAAAGACGATCTTACCAATACCAGGGTGAGTTGCCATGGCCGCTCCTATTTCATCCTCACCGGTAACACAGTTGACAACCCCCTTGGGTAAAATCTGGTTTATAAGTTCCACAACTTTTAAGGTTACAAGAGGGGTGAAGGGGGAGGGTTTGCAGATAACAGTATTTCCCGTCATCACCGCCGGGATGATATGCCAGATCCCAATCAATACGGGAAAATTCCAAGGGGTTATGGAGCCAACGACTCCGATAGGTTTTCGGTGAAATTCGACACGCCCCTCTTCATTGTCCTGTAGTATTTTCGTCGGTAGAGATAGCCCCGCAGTATATTGGGTCCAGGTCACCGCACCTCCTATTTCCCAACGTGAACCTAACCCACCCAAGGGCTTACCTTGCTCGAGGGTCAGCAGTTGCGCCAGTTCCTCGGAATGTTCGCCAATTTTTTTGGCAATCGCTAGGCAAGCCTTCCGGCGTTGTTGCAAAGTGGTTTCCCGCCAACTAGAAAATGCGTGGGTAGCGGCCTCTACCGCCCGATTGATATCTGCAATTTCCATCCTAGGGGCGATCCCCACCAGGCTTCCGTCTGCAGGATTGAAAACTTCTAGGGGTTTTTGAGTTTGAACTGTTTTACCGTCAATCATAGAGAGAACCATTCTACGAGGAACCGCTTAGATTTCCACATAAATCGTAACTGCTCGCACCTCTAGCAAAAACTGTAATAAAGGCAAGGTAACTGTTCTCCACCCGGATAAGATTGCCGGGGGGTGAGCAGTTACCATAAATCATTGAAATACTATAGGCGGGCCACCTCTTTGACAAGTCCTTTGGCCTCTCTAAGCCGACTCGCTAGCCACACAAGGCAAACAGAACTAGAATGAAGAGGATGGATCAAAAATCAAGGGTCTCTTCTCTTTTGTTTATGGCCGCAGCATTTGTGGTGGTTGTTGCGGGAATGAGAGCGGCCGAACCTATTCTCGTCCCCTTTCTACTGTCGGCATTTATTGCGATCATTAGCATACCTCTCCTCTTTTGGCTTGAAAACAAAGGGCTGCCCCGCTGGTTCGCCATGCTTACCGTCATTGGCGGCCTTATTGCTATTGGAGCAGGAGTGATCGTACTTGTGGGCTCGTCAATCCGAGAATTTTCCCAAAATTTACCCGAATATAAAATTCGCATCAATTCACAAGCTCTTCCACTCATGGAATGGCTTAGAGCAAGAGGGATTGAGATTCCCACAGATGGATACATGAGTTACTTAGAGCCGGAAGCCGCCATTCAGCTTACCGCGGATCTTTTGAATGGATTTGGAAAAATACTTAGCAATGCCTTTTTGATTGTTCTGACAACCGTATTTATCTTATTTGAAACTTCAAGTTTTCCCCGAAAGTTTCGGACGATCATGAAAAATCCGGATTTCACCCTCGATCAATTTGCTATTTTTCGCAATAAGATAAGACATTATTTAGTTATCAAAACGATAACCAGCCTCAGTACGGCAGTGATGGTAGGATTATCCCTTGCATTACTCGGCGTCAATTACCCTGTGCTTTGGGGACTTCTGTCATTTTTTCTCAATTATGTCCCCAATGTCGGCTCCATTATTGCGGCCATACCGGCCGTACTCTTTGCCATTATTCAATTGGGCGTAGTCCCCGCTATGTGGGTTGCTTTAAGCTATGTTGTGGTCAACATTGTTATTGGCAGTATTATCGAACCTCGTTTTATGGGGCGTGGTCTTGGTTTATCCGCACTTGTGGTCTTTTTATCTTTGGTTTTTTGGGGCTGGCTGCTCGGGCCGGTGGGAATGTTTCTTTCAGTGCCATTAACGGTCATGTTTAAAATCGCTTTGGACTCTCACCCCGAAACCAAATGGATCGCCGTATGGCTCGGCCCTGAAAATGCTTGTAAAGAGTCTTAGGGCCCGGTAAAAATTTTACCTATCAAAAAAATTTTGTTACCCTCCTCTATATGGCCACGTTTTTCTTTGCACTCTTGATTGCTTCACCTGTTTTTTCATCTCCTTTCAAAGAAACTGTTTCTCGCCAAGAAATGCTTAAACACGGGCGGGAGGTCTATAAGAGTCGTTGCCTTGGTTGTCACGGTGCTAAAGGGGACGGACGCGGCCCTGCAGCGAAGTTTCTCGATCCCAAGCCCAGAGATTTTACTTCGGGCATTTTTAAATTTAAATCGACTCCCAATGAAGCTCTACCGACGGATTCCGATATGATGCGAGTCCTTTCTATGGGAGTCATGGGGACGAGTATGCCAAGTTTTCGCCTGCTTCCCGAAACCTCTAAATATGCCGTCGTCCAATATATTAAAACATTTTCAGACGAGTGGAAAAAGAAGGAAAATGTTATGCCTCGTATCCAGGGGGCCCCCTTCCCCAGAAAAGATTTTCTTAACCATGGGAAATTTGTTGCACGAGCAAAGCAAGGGAGAAAAATCTACAAAGAAAACTGCCTGACCTGCCACGGCAGAAGTGGCATGGGAGATGGAGAAGGAGGCCAAGATTTAACGGACGATTGGGATAACCCCGTCAAACCGGGGAATTTAACTCTTCCAAAGATTAAAACGGGAAAGTCTGTCCGGGATATCTACCTCGCCCTTCTCACCGGGCGGGCCGGCACCCCGATGCCCTCCTTTAAAGATGCTCTATCGGATACAGAACTTTGGGATGTGACGGCCTATGTTCTTTATCTTAGGGGACTCACAGCAGGGGTGTATGAAGGGATGAAATCTCCCCCCTTACCTGAAATTACCAAGCAGGAAGAAGAGGCCTTATGAAAAATCTCGTTTCTTACCCCCTCATTAAGGCCCATCTTTTGATATCTATTCTTTACATTATGATCGTCGTTCTTGCGGGGCTGGCCTATTCCCTACAGTTCATCGATCTTTTCCCTTTTCCCCACATAGAATTTTTAAGCCCCGGGCGTATTCGAATGGTACATACTCAAGGAGTTGCCTATGCTTGGATTGCCAATATCTTTTTTGCTCTTATTATGTATATCGTCCCGAAGCTTACGGAAAAGCGTATTTTTAGCGAAAAATTGGGTTGGTTTATTTTCTATATCTATAATTTTTTAGTTCTTGCCACGGTGGTCATGATTCTAGGAGGATATGCTCAAGCGTTGGAATGGGGAGAAACGCCAAAGCTTCTCGATCCCTTTATCTCCGTTATTGTTGTCCTCTTTGTTCTCAATATCGTTGCGGGTTCTATCTGGCCGGCCCGTTCAAAGCCTTTTTATGTCTCCGTATGGTATATTCTTGCAGCACTGATTTGGACTCCCCTCGTTTATGTCATGGGTAATTTTCTTCCCGAATATGTCTTTGAGGGTACAGGGGGAGCGACCATTACCTCTATGTATATTCACGATTTGGTAGGGCTTTTTGTGACACCGGTGGGTATCGGAATGGTTTATTACTTGCTTCCCGTATTGATGAGAAGACCGCTTTATTCCCACTCCTTGTCGCTTATTGGATTCTGGGGGCTGGCGTTCTTTTACCCTATGAATTCCGCCCACCATTTTTTGTGGAGCCCCATTCCCATGTGGACTCAATATGCGTCGATCGTTGCTTCCGTCGGAGTCCATGTGGTGGTCTATACCGTGGTTTTTAATATCTTTGCCACCTTGGCCGCTGATTGGAAAAGAGTTATTGATGATATTTCCCTTCGCTTTATTTTTGTAGGCGCTCTTTGCTATCTCGTTACCTGTATTCAATGTGCGATCCACACAACCCTTTCAGTCCAAGAGATCATTCATTTTACGGATTGGGTCGTCGGTCATGCCCACCTCGTCCTTTTTGGAACCTTTAGTTTTTGGGCCTTTGCCTTTATTTATTTTATTCTGCCCAAACTCACGGGAGTGAAGATTTTTTCAGAATCTCTCAAGGAGTGGCACTTTTGGCTATCCACTCTCGGTATTGTCATCATGGATATTGGCCTAATGTGTGCAGGACTTGTTCAAGGGCATATGTGGAAATCATTAGTTCCGTTCATCGACACAGTCGTCGCTTCAAAGCCTTACTGGTGGGTGAGAACACTGAGCGGCGTTGCCATCTTAGTAGGAGAAATATGCTTTCTTATCAATATCGTTATGACTTGTCTTTCCGGTTGGGAAAAATCAAGAGGAAAAAATGAAGGGTCTCAAGAGTCTCGAGCGTTTTAGCACGCTTTTCTTAGTTGCCGGTTTGATTTGCTTTCTTATTGCCTTTGGCTTGCTTGGGGTTTGGCCTGCTTTGATGACAGATAAATTGGATAATAGTGCGGGCGAAATAAAAGAGGTTCCCCGGGATTTTAAGATCTACTATCAATCTGTCGATGAATATAAAAAGGCCCTCTTTTTAGGGAAACAAATATACATAAAGGAGGCCTGCTGGCATTGTCATAGCCAATATATTCGCCCCGTTGGTAATGAAAGTCCTCGCTACGGCCTGGTTTCAACTGCGGGAGAATACCAGAATGAACTCAATAAGCCCCACCTATTTGGCACTCGCCGAGTAGGCCCTGATCTCATTCGAGAAGCGGGAAAACGCACCAATGACTGGCATTTTGCCCACCTCTATAATCCAAAATCGACAGAGCCTATGTCCGTAATGCCTTCGTACACCTGGTATTTTGATAAATCCACTAATCCCCCCAAGCCTACTCCGGAAGGAGTCGCTCTGGTGGCCTATCTTCAAAGTCTAGGGGCCTGGGCCGCCGATGTGAAACGAACTCAATTTGATACCAACCAAATTACAATGCCCCCGGAACCGGATTTTTAATCTATGAATAGATACCTCACCCCCGCAATTACTTCCATCGCTGTTTTTATGGTTTGTATTTCTCTTCTTCTTGCAGAGCAAAGAAATCAAATGGATCGCATCGTCTTGTTTGTATGCTTAGGATATGCCCTTGTTTGCTTATTCTTTTTAATCTTTCAAATTATTGCTTTTATAAAGGCCCATACCGATTATGATGAAGAAGTTGAAGATATTAAATACCAGGTGTTCAGAGCAGAAGGCATACCTTACGACGAAGTTAAAAAGGAGCTTATCTAGCTCGCCTTGCTTTTACTGTAGTGCCGACTCTACTGAACTCAAAACATTTCTCATTATTACGATTGGCGGCCTCGTTTTATGTAGCATATTCATTTGCATAGGAATTTGGCTCAAAGGTCATTTTAAAAATACGGAAAATCTTCGTGACGACCCCTTAAGGGCGGAGAGTATTCATCAGGAGGACAACTCATGACAAAAGATCTAATTGATGACACTGAAATAGAGAACAACCATAATAACAAAATCCCCCTTTTTATTAAACTTGCATGGATGATTTTGCTGATATGGGCGATCAGCTATCTTCTTATCTATGCCCTCCCCGATTTTATGGAATGGATGAGAAAGTAAATCCCTATGAGGAGGATGGATCGGCTTTTTTTCTTGGTTTTTCACGGGGGGTTAGTCGGTTACTTAATTTTACACAATGTACTTATTCCCGCAGTAAAACATTGGAAAAGCGGTCTTCTCATTTTTGGCCATATTCAGTATTATTTTTTACCCCACTTGATCCTACTGCTAGGATTTATTCAAAAAATTCGCCTATTTGGGATTCTAGGTTTTAACCTAGGTGTCTTAATGGCATCTCTCGTATGGTTGCTCTACTCCGTTGCAGACGGGATATCAACAAAAGAATTTTCTATCGGTATATCTCTAACGGCAATCATTTTTTTCTTTTTTGGTTTTTTTATTTATTTTAAAAAATTTTTTACTCGCGAAAAATACTCCCATCTTTGGATCGGAGGTCTTATCGGGTTGCTCTCCACGGGCCTCTTTTATGGAATCGACTCCGAAAAAGAGAAAAAAACTTCCGATATTATCCGAAGTTCCAATGATAAAAAATCCTCCAGTCTGACTTTTAATCTTCCCTCTACCGATTATCAAGTTGGAGAAATAAATATCCTTGACCAAGGGTTTCAATCTTCCTATGCTCTCTATCCTGAAGAACCTAAGATTATATTATCGAATCAATCCGCAAAAAGTCATTTGATTCGCATTGAATATATGAGGGAAGGGCGTTGGCATTTTAAAAGGATTTTCAAGATAGCGCGAGGGCAGAAAAAGGCCCTCCCCATTATAAAGAGGGGGATTTATCGTTTGCGCTCTCCAAGTAGCAAAGAATTAAAAATTTTGGTTATCGTTATTGGAAGTAATCGTTTTAAAAAAGGAACATATATGATAGATATTAAAGGTCTTAGGATTATCAATTGATGGAAGGTAACGCCCTTTTTGCATTCGATATTATCGTTCATACAATGGAGTTTTTCGTTGTCATCGGTATTGCGGCATCTATTTTCTTTGTCAAAAAAACAAAACGGAGTAAAAATCGTAAGTGAATGTTCACATTCTCAATCCCGATGATATTCGTGAGAGCGTTCCCATTGAATTGACCATTGAAAATCCAAAGGGGAAGCCGGTTGTTTATGTGGAGGGTTTGGGAAGTGTCAATGTGACGGGTCAAGACGGAAAGTACAAAGCCCGGTTTTGGACGATGGAAAAGGGAAATTATAAAATTACGGTAACCGATCTCGATCAGAAATGGGAAAAAAACCTTCTCGTTAAAAAACAAGAGTACCTAGCCTTTAGGCATGAATTTGGTTTTTTCTTACTTTGCTTAATGATGGCTTCTTTAGGAGTTATACTATGGACAAAAAAACTAAAAAAGACAAAAACTTAGGATACTTTTATCTCTCTCTTTTTACCTTTTTTATTTTAGGGGGGATTATTACCAAACGGGTTTTTGGGCATCCCGAGTTTATGATGCTTTGGCATCTCCCCGGAGCGGTCTTTCTCGTCCTCGGAGGGCATCGGCTCACACGATCAAACAGAAGCCGATATTATGCCGCCAAACGAATACGATAACCTTGGTGATTTCTCACATTAAAAACGCTTTTTTCAAAAATAAGATATTGCCCCTTGATCCCACAAAGAACGTCATCGATGACGGGGTTTTTATCCAAAACGACGGACTTAATCTTCTCGGGGTATCGCTTGACCGGGTAATCGATGGTGATCTCACCTTCATGGGCCTCTTCGGCTCCGTGATCGTCAAAAAGATCGGCAAATTGATCGAAAACCCCCTCCCTTAACTCGGTCAAATCCAAAAGTTCGTTCTCCCCCCCAAGCATTTTTCTCCAATTGGTCTTGTCCCCAAAAGCGGATTTCATCTCCACCTCAATGAGTCCCGCCGTCAAACGATCCTTGACGATCACCAAAGGAATGGCCTTGACGGCCCCTTGGTCGATCCATCGAGTGGGTATCTGAGAGCGACGGGTTATCCCCACCTTAACGGCAGAGGTCACGGCCAAATAAACGACGTGATCCACGAAACAATTTTCTTCTCCCCAGCCGGGCTCCCGGCAAGTTCCCTTATGATGGTGGCATTTTTCCGGTTGAACGATGCACGAGTCACAACGGGCCAATGAAATAAAATTTTTATAGGAATACCCTTGAGCGTAAGATTTTTTGATAACGGAACCGTCATAGATGTCGTTGATTTGCCCAAGGTAACTGATCTTAACCCTTTGCCCCACAAGCTCATTTAGGGGAATCGACTCACTCCCCACGGGCAAAACGTAGTCCACAACCTCTTTGAGGGTGGATTTCATCTTGAGCAAGTTTCCTTCAACCATGGAAAAACTCGCTCAAGGCCTTTTGAGCCGAAAGGGGAATCTCATGGCCTCCGTCAAATTCTAAAAAGGTGTGGTTTGGCTTTTTCCGAAACATTTCGTTCAAGGCCTTGGCCCCGCTCAAAGGCAAGACCTCATCATATCTCCCGTGGGATTGAAAGGTGGGAATCTCTCTTACGCCCGGCACACACCTGCGCCAACGGTTTTCATTTATCAAGATCCCGGAAAGCATAAACAATTTATCCACCAGTGATGGCCACTCCATGGCCACGTTGGCGGAAAGAATCGCCCCCTGACTAAAGCCTCCCAAATAGATCTTGCCGTGACTTTCTCTTATCTCCTCCACCAAGGACTTCACCTTTTCCGAGACCTCTTGGAATCCATCGGGAACTTTGGAAGTCAAATCGAGTCCCAAACTTCCTATGGAAATGGGAAACCACCCCCTGCCCTCAAGCCCTATGCCTAAGGGAATGGAGAGGGGGGCATTGGGAAAATACCAATCGAAAAGTTCATCATCTTTAACGCTTTTTCGAATGGGCACAAGGTCTTTGAAGTTGGCCCCGTAGCCATGAAGGACGATGATGGCCGTCTCCCTCTTTCGTCCATCGGACTCGAAGGAACCAACTTCAAGATCACCCATTGATTTAACTTTCACGAAAAGATAGTATAGTAAAATGGAAAAAAGTTCAAAGGAGAACCCACTCTATGGCTTCTGTCTTTACAAAAATCGTTAGAGGAGAGCTTCCCTCCTTTAAAATCTTTGAAGACGACTTCACTTTGAGTTTTCTTTCCATCGCTCCCGTGGGCCCGGGCCATACCCTGGTCATCCCCAAAGAGGAGATCGACTCCTTCGTCGATGTCCCCCCCGAACTCTATCTTCGCACCATGTCCCATTGCCGCCTCATCGCCCCTGCCATTGAGAAGGCCTCCGGAAAAAAGAGGGTTTGCCTTGCGGTTCAAGGATTTGAGGTTCCCCATTTTCACGTCCATCTCATCCCCTGTGATAAGCCGGAAGACTTCGATTTTTCTTTGGCCAAATCGGCCTCTTTTGAAGAGATGGAGCCCATGGCCCACCAAATTCGGGCCTTCCTCCCAACCACTCCCCACTAGGATTTTGCCAGGGAGATGATAAAGCGAAATTGGGCCGGACTCACCGGCAAGATGGAGAGCCGATTGCCCCTTTGCAAAAGACGAAACCCCTCTAGTTCTTGGCGGCCTTTGAGTTCGTCCAAAGAAATGATTTTGGAAAACCTTTCCACAAATTTCACTTCCACCATCACCCAACGGGGGTTTTCGGGAGATGATTTGGGGTCATAATAGGGGGAATCCGCATCCCAGGCGGTAAAATCCCCAAAGGCCTCTTTGGAAACCTCCGCCAGGCCGGCCACTCCCGGAGGGTTGCAAGCCGAGTGATAGAAGAGAACCCCATCCCCAATCTTCATCTCGTCACGCATAAAATTTCTGGCCTGATAGTTGCGAACCCCATCCCAAGGCTCCCTGCCCTTTTCTTTGAGGTCGTCGATGCTAAACACACCGGGTTCGGATTTCATCAGCCAGTATTTTTTTCCCATGCACTCTCTCCTCATTCCCATTCCTCTCAAGGGGAAAGGTACCCGCCCACCAAATCCTTTTGAAAAGAGGGAAGGGCAAAGGCCCCCCAATGGACGGCTTCGTTATAATAGCGAAAGTTAAGCCTAGAGGCAGACACCTTGGAGCTATCAAAATCCTTTAAGGGATGGGGCCCCTTGGAGGCCAAGGCAAAAGACCACATCCCTCCAGGATAGGTCAAATTGTGATAATTGTAGAGGGCCCTTACCGGGAAAATTTCACTCACGATGGAAAGGAGTTTTTCCTGGGACTTTTTTTCGTAGTGGGAGGACTCTCCCTGGGCCACGACGATGCCCGTCTCTGCGAGGCAACGATAAACATTTTGATAAAAGGCTGAACCGAATAGGGGAGCGGCCGGGCCTATGGGATCGGTGGAGTCCACCAACACCACATCAAAGACTTCATCCGTCTCTTCTACATATTTGATCCCGTCTTCGATGCGAAGCTCTAGCTTGGGGTGATCCAAGGAACAGGACATGGAGGGAAGATGAGTCCGAGAGGCCTCAACCACCATGGCATCGATTTCCACCATCACGCACTTTTCCACAACATCGTGTCGAAGGACTTCCCTGGCCGTTCCCCCATCGCCTCCCCCGATAATCAAAACCTTTCGAGGACAGGGGTGGGTGAACAAGGGAACGTGGGCGATCATATCGTGATAGACGAACTCGTCCCGTTCCGTGACCATGACCAAACCGTCGTTAAGAAGCATTTTCCCAAAGGTCTTGGTTTCTACGATGTCCACACTTTGAAAATCGCTTTGACCGCAAAATAAAGTCTTTTCCACTCCGTATTTCATGGAAAAATCCAAACCTTGAAACTCTTCCACAAATAATTTCTTTCCCATACTCTTTTCTCCCTTCAAAGGGCCTGGGGGGCCCTCGGATCGTAGCAAACGGAAACGTAATGAAAAAACTCGGTTTTATAACCACAGGATAGATTTTCTTTGACGTGATCCCATTTAAAATAGCCATCCTCAAAACCCTCCTTTAAATCCGCATCAAAGGTAACGAGATCGAAACTATCGGGCCTTAAGGATCGAACAAGACCCCCCAAAAGACCTCGATACCCACCCTCCACGTCCAAGGAAGTCTCGTAACTCACATAGGAATAGTCCTCTTGGGGGGTGACGTGAACCGTGATATAGCGGGGGCCTTCGATGGCGTTGGCCGAATAGCCACAAGGTTTAAAGAAATGATCGTCCACCATAAGACCCTCTCTTTTCTCAAGACCCAAAAGGGCCCGAATCTCCTCCCCTTTTTCCCGCCCCCCATGGCAAAGAGTTTGAGCAGCTTCCCCCTCCACATGGTACATCAAAAGTTCCGAGGTCATGTCTTTAAAGGCCGGCCGATAGGGCCTATCCAAATTAAAGATAAAGTGGTGGTGTCCATCCAAACGACCAAAGCGATGGGCCTTGCCCGGCACCATTTCCCTAAGGAGACGCACATCCTCCAAAAAGGAGGATTTCTGCTTGCTCTGATCGTATTCGTTTTTTCTTTGAAAGATCAAAGAGTCCATGCGCTCTCGCCCCAAATCCTCCACGAGTTTTAAAATGGATTGCATAAGAACCGTCGCCCCACAGGTGATCATCACCATGCGATCGCCCCAGACAAAAAGGGAGGATTCGCTCAAGAGGTAGGCGTCCACATGGTCGTTGGAGATGGAAGAGATCATTTCCGCCCGGCACTGCCGAACCACATCCTCCCAATAGGCCTTTCCAAGCCCCCGGAGATTCACTCCGGAAACGACCATCTCGACCTTTTTTTCAGAGCCTTCAAAAAACACGAACGCATCATAACGCCTTGCCTTTCCTTTCACAAGGATCGCAGTTCATGGGGACGATTTTTTGGGATAGGGGTTTTTGTTGAGATAGATATACTCGTGAACGATTTCGGCCACATCCACCTTGAGGTCATAGAAGAAGAGATCCCTTTCCCTATCATCCACAAAAAAAATCGTCGCTTCCTCAAGGCCCATGGAACGCTGTCGAATCCTTGGAATGACCACGGCGTTCATGGGAATCGTCAAGATTTCCTCCATGATTTCAAAGCTCATAATGCATCTTGTAATGTATTTGGCCCAAACCTCTCCTTCCAAAAGAAGGTAGTCTCCGAGAGCCTGGCCCCTCCGACGAAGGGCCTCCAATCGGATGGAAATGGCCGAAGAAAACCCGTTTCTCTCCGAAGATCCCACCTCCTCGTTGAGTTCTTCGAGCAAGGCCTTGGGCCAATCCACTTTTTCGTTCAGAGAATAGGAAAGGGGGGTATCGACGGGAAATTCGTGGAGAGCGAGAGTGGATTTTAGCGAAGAGCGACTTTCCATTCTCTTCCCCTCACATCGTCGGTGAGTTCAATGCCCATCTTGGCGAGTTCATCCCTTAGGGAATCGGCTTTAGACCAATCCTTGACGGCCCTGGCCTCCCGGCGACGCCTCACAAGTTCCTCCACCCGTTTTCGATCCAAACCCTTTTCCGTCAAAAGAATCTCTTGAAAGCGTTCGAGAAGATCCCTCGGCTCCTCCCCGAAAAGGGCCAAAGGACGCCCCCACTTGCCCATCCAATCCCCATAGGCCTTAGCACTGGCCCCCCGGGAGAAGTTCCCCCAAATCTTTTTTCCTCCCGAATAAAGGGCGTTAAAGACCCTCACGACCTCAAAGAGAGAGGCCATCATGGCACCCGTATTAAAATCATCGTTTAAGGCCTTGGGGATTTTGCGGTCGGCCTCCTCCATGGCGCGGGCCAAATCCCCGTGAACCTTCTTTTCGCTCTCTCCTTCGCCCTCCCCGGCTTCCAAGGCCTTTTCCCTAGCCGTCTCCAAGGAGCGATAGATTCGATCCAGGGCCGCCATGGCATCCATGACTTTGTCCGTTCCCACATTGAGAAGACTTCGATAGTGAACGGAAAGAACCAAGTATTTGAAAATTTCCGGATGATAGCGATCCATAAAATCACAGGCCTTGATGATATTGCCCTTGGACTTACTCATCTTCTCATCGTTCATATTGATATAAGCGTGGTGCATCCAAAGCTTGCAATAGGGGCATCCCGTACGCCCCTCTCCTTGGGCGATTTCATTTTCGTGATGGGGGAAGATCAGATCCACGGCCCCGCCGTGAATGTCGATGGTTTCCTCTCCCAAAATCTCCCGGATCATGGTGGAGCACTCGATATGCCAGCCCGGACGCCCCCTTCCCCAGGGAGAATCCCAGCCGGGCCCGTCCACTTCGGCCGGCTTCCACAACACAAAATCTCCGGGGTTTTTCTTGTTCTCGTTCACCTCCACCCGCTGGCCGGCCACGAGATCCTCTAGCTTTTTCCCGGAAAGTTTTCCGTAACCCGGGAAACGATCGATGGCATAAAAGACTTGGCCGCAAGCCACATAGGCCATCTTTCGCTCCACCAAATCTTCGATAAAATTCACGATGGCGTCCATAAAGTCCGTCACCTTGGGACGGTGATCGTGATCTCTTAGGCCCAGACGGTCAAAATCCCGCACGAAGGCCCGGATATAGCGTTCACTGATCTCCTTGGAATCGACCCCCTCCTTGCAGGCCCGCTCGATGATCTTGTCATCCACATCCGTATAGTTGAACACATAGGTCACCTCATAACCCGACATCTCCAACCAGTTGCGAACGAAATTAAAAAAGATGGGCCCTCGAAAATTGCCGATATGCAGGTCGTTATAAACCGTGGGGCCACAGACATACATCTTGACCTTCCCGTCTTCCACGGGGACAAAGTCTTCGATCCGACTGCTAAGCGTGTTATACACCCTAAGACCCATGGCCACAAACTACCACGTCCGGCCCTTTTGCTCAACGCTCTTGCCAATCCAAACCTATTCTAATGAGAGGCCTTTGACGAAGCCTTTGATCGATCCAAAGCCTTGATGGCCAACGTTCCGGAAATATCTTGAAGGTTATCCAAAACCTCAAAACTTTTGATGGGGTCATTCCCCTTGAGTTCCACGGTGAGAACGGGGATGCCATGGTCTTTCCACATATAGCGCCCGAGGCTTCCCGGAAAATGCCCAAACCTTCTCCAGGGAAGAAGATTGAAATTGGGGTATTTCATCTTGGGCCCGTCAAAATCCAAATGGCCCAAAGGAGTGTGGATGGAGATGATAAAATCGGAACTAAAATCTTTGATATGGGCCATAAGGCATCGGGTTTCCACTTCGCTGGCCGGAGCAGGGCCCGGGTATTTCCTCCATGTGGACTTGTAACGCTCCTTCCACATTTTGAGGGCCAATTGATCCCAATTTTCCGTGGGAAAATTTCGATTGATATCCACCCGATTGGCATTGGTTCGGGTTTTTAAGACGAGCCCATCGGGATTGGCCACGGGAATTACTCTCCACGAGTTTCTTGGATCCAATTCCTCAAGCCTTTCCATCCAGGCCCGGGCCACGCTCCCGGAGGGAAACTCATCTCCGTGAATCAAGGCGAGGACGAGGATTCGCGTTCCCCCCACCCTCTCGGAAAGTTTATCGTAGTGAAAGATGGAACGATTCTTGGGACTCACACATCCCTCTTTTAAAAGAACCCGACTGCAGGCCTTTCGCAAACGGGCCTTATGGTATTTTCCCGGAAGTTTTTTTAAGGTCTCGTAACAATAGGATCCAAGAGCTTTATCCACGGAAGCCGAAGGGATTGGGGAGGGTGTTGGGGGAGAGGACGTTTTGGGGGAAGGAGATGGAAACATTTTCACATGGGAGCAGGAAAGAACCGTCAACCCGAGGGCAACGCAGCGCATATAATGGATCGTAAGGTTTTTGATGATGAGAAATCTCATAAAATTCTTCCCATGATACAAACCCTCTTTAGGGAAGACAACGAAAATAGGCCCTTCTCACCTAAACCCTCTATCCCAACCTTGCTCTCCAAGAAAAATAATGGCAGATTGGGGCGATGAGATTGGAAGATTTGCGCCACCATGCGGACAAGGTTTTAAATTGCGATACCCAAGATTCGGAGGGGCTTAACGATTTCCAAAAGAGCGGAGGGGCCCCGGAAATTCCCCTCGACCGGGTGGGAATCGAACGCTTTCGCATCCCCCTCTCCCTTTCTCAGCCGGACGGCTCCGTCATGAGCCACGACGCTGAAGCCTCCATGGCCGTAAGCCTCAAGGGAGGCAAAACCGGTGTGAATATGAGTCGTTTTTGCACCATCCTCCAAGAGGAAACGAAGGAAGTCCCTCTTTGTCGTAAGATGATAGAAAGGACTCTTGGGCGCTTTCGCCGGGAGCTTCGAGATTTTGACCATGAAGACCCCATCGAACAGAGCTTCTTGGGTTTTAAACTCCACTATCCTCTGAAACAACTCTCCCTCGAAAGCTCCAACTGGGGATGGCAGTACTACGAGGTGGAATACGACGCCTCCGACACCCAAGGTTTGGTTCGTGTGCACCTTCAAGTGAAATACGAATACTCTTCCACCTGTCCCTGTAGCCTTTCCCTGGCCAAGCAATATGAGAGGGATTACCGGGTTGGAAAAACCCAAAAAGGCCATGGCATCGCCACCGCCCATGCCCAAAGGAGCGTGGCCACAGTTGCCGTGGAAATCAAAGAAGGCGAAACGGGCCAAGAGTTGACCATTGAGGAATTGGTCAAACTCCTCCGCAAAGCCTTGCCCACGGAGACTCAAAGTCTGGCCAAAAGGATCGACGAGCAAAGCTTTGCCATCCTCAATGGAGAACACCCCATGTTTGTAGAAGATGCCGCTCGCAGATTATCCTGCGTTCTCGATGGGGATTCTCGTATCGGAAGCTGGAAGGCCAAGGTGGAACATCTCGAAGGCCTCCATAGCCATAACGCCGTGGCCTCTATCCAAAGCCGCAAAGCCGCAAGGCCTATCCTAAAAAACCTATCCTAGATTCCTTGACCGAGGAAGGCCAAACCGTTGACCCACTGCCGATCCACCTTGAGTCCCCAATGGAGATGGGGCCCCGTCACCCTTCCCGTGGCCCCGACGAGTCCGATCACCGCATCTTTTTCCACGACCTGACCGTAGGGGGCCTTGATCTCGGAGAGATGGCAGTACATGGTAAAGATATTCATTCCGTGATCGATGATAATGGTCTTACCGTTAAAAAAGAGATCTCCCACAAAGACGACTTTCCCCCTATTAGATGCCCTCAAGGGAGTTCCCACGGATCCCCTAAAATCCGTCCCCAAATGCCAAGACTCCCGCTTATCGTTAAAAACCCTCTTGAAACCGTAGGGACTCGTGATGACACTTTTCATGGGTGCCATAAATTTTTCCTTGAAATAGGCCGGCTTCACCCCCGAAGCATAAACCTTTTTTTGAAGGGCCACTTCCCTCTTCCAACGGGCCAGGTCTCTCGCATTTAAATCCATATACTTTTTCGCAACATTTAAACGCTCGGTCTTAAATCGAAATTTTTTAACGACGATACGAAAGAGTTTATAGGATTTTGGATTTTCCTTATCGTCGATCCGTAAAAAACAGGGATACCCCTTTCTCTTATCCTTATGGCCGACACTGATAAAGGCCAAAAAGCGATCCCCTATGATTCGGTGATAGGTTTCCTTTCCGGCGCAAAGAAATGTGGTTTTCATGTGGGCCGTCTCTCGGGGAACCCGGGCCTCGAGTTTCCTTCCATGGCCTTGGTAAACCTCCATACGGCGAGATTTTGGCATTCTCTTATCCAGGGAAACCTCCTTGGCCGAAGAAACCGAAGAGATCCCACCGCAAAAGAGAACAATCAACGTCCCCAAAGTCGATGCATTTTTAAAAAGCAACTTCTCCTCCCGTGAGCTTTTCCCCTTTTATCATCGATAGAAATGGATAAAAAAACAAGTCCTTACAATTTCCTAATTCCGAGGTTTTCCCTTCAAGAGCTTTTTGCTATCTTAAGTCCTGAGCCGACAATCACCCCCTTTCGGAGATTTAGGTGGGCATCGAAACGAGAAAACAAGAGATTATCAAACGCTTTCAATACTTTGAGCATTGGGACGACCGCTACCGCCAACTCATCCACTACGGCAAAAAACTACCCTCCATGCCGGATGAGGCCAAGATTTCCCGGCATCTCGTTCCGGGATGCGTCTCCAAGGTGTGGCTCCATCACGAATGGAAAGAGGGGAGGGTCTTTTTTCAAGCAGATAGCGATGCGACCATCACCAAAGGGATCGTAGGAGTCCTCCTCCACGTCTATTCCGGGGCCACCCCCCCGGAGATCACCGGAACTCCCCCGGATTTCCTCAAAGAGATCGGCCTTGACGAACATCTCAGTATAAATCGCCGCAACGGGCTGGCCAATATGTCCAAAATCATCCGGGAAAAGGCCGCACTCTATCTCTAAGGCCCTCGTACCCCGGTTAAAAGGAATCATCGATGATAACCGTAAAACTCTATGCCGTAACCCTCGCCGCTCTCCTCTCGCTTCTCTCAAGTCTTTCGGGCTGTTCCCATGAGCGGTCTTTCTCCAAAGTTTCTTCCCTTGCCGTACTCCAAGGGCTGACCACGCCGACCACGGCCCAATTTTCCCTCGTGTCCCCCCATCGTCCCGAAGGGCTCAACCTCACGGCTGAAGGGGGTAAGAGCAGCATTTCCTTGACCCATATAAGCGGTCGATACCTTGAGAATTTTTCCATGGGGGTGAGTCTTTGGAAGGCCACAGGATTGCAACTCGGCACAAAATATACCCTGGTCATACGCAATGCCCAAAGCAGGGTTTTAGATCGCAGGTTCTTTTGGGCCCTGGATACATCCTCCACTTCCCCGACCATTGCCGTCGCCTCTTGCATGAGCGATCGATACGACGATGACATTCAAGAAAAGAACTGGAAAAGCGTTATTCAAAATAGGCCGGATATGATCTTTTTAATTGGAGATAACGTGTATGCGGATAAGCATATTGGCCTTAAGGGATCGGCCCGCCCCAAAGATCTTTGGAAAAGATATTTGGATGTGCGAACGACATTATATCTTTTTAAGTCGAAAAGGCTCATCCCCACCTTGGCCGTTTGGGACGATCACGACTATGGGGTGAACAACGGTGGCAAGCACTACAAATACAAGAAAGAGGCCAAAGAAGTCTTTGAAGCCTTTTATCCCCAACGGCCCATAAGCGGCGCCCCCCACTTCCGGCGAGGGCCCGGGGTTTCATCGGTTTTTAGGGCCTTCAATATGCAATGGATTTTTCTCGACAACCGCACTTTTCGGGATAAAAAGGGCGGCGAACGCCACTGGGGCCTACAACAAGAACGATGGCTTATGGAACAACTCAATTCAAAACAAAAGTTCCACGGAAATGCCATCATTCAAGGGGATCAATTTTTTGGGGGTTATCATACCTATGAGTCCTTTGAGGGCTATCATCAAAAGAACTTTACACAGATGATGAAAAAGATTTTTAAGAGCAAATTTCCGAGTTTCTTTTTAAGCGGAGATCGTCATTTGTTTGAATTGATGGAGATTCCAAAGGAGGAATTTGGGTATAAAACCTATGAGGTCACGACCAGCGGAATCCATGCCAAAGTGTATCCGGGTGACTGGGAATGGGATAAGCGACCGAATCCGAGGCAAATCAAAGGTATCGGTGAGGTCAATAATTACGCCCTCTTACGCTTTCACGCCATAGGGAGCGGCCCTCTTAGCTTTACGGTACAAAGCCACAATCAGGGCTCAATCCTGTATGAAAAGAAATTGAAGATCATGCGTTGAAAGAGATATTGGCCTCACTGACCTGCTCATTGAGCGTCCAAAAATCGTAGATCACGCCCAAAGTAAAAAGCCCTCCCGTCAGTAAGAAGAGAAGGCCCGTGAATATCTTCCCAAGATAAAAGCGATGAATCCCAAAAATTCCCAAAAAGCCCAAAAGAACCCAAGCCACATCGTAACTATAGTCCCCCTCGACATAGGACGCATTGGCCCTTTCATTCATGCCCGGAATCAAAAAGAGATCGATAAACCACCCCACCCCCAATAGACCTCCCGTAAAAAACCAAATCGTTCCTGAGACGGCCCTTCCGTAGTAAAAGCGATGGGCCCCCGTAAACCCAAAAATCCACAAGATATAGCCGATGAGCTTAGAGTGATGAGACAACCTCAACTCTCCTTCGGTGAGATGAAAGACCCGTTATGTAGGAAGTGAAAATCGATCTTGAATCTTTTTGATGGAAAGAAGTGATCGTGCATTGTTGAGAATATCTTTAGAGTTCACGTCGATTTTATTTTCCTGCAAAAACTCCTTTTCGATAGGGGCCATTCGACCAAAGTAAGAAAAATGTTGGAGTTCCTTATTGATTTCATCATTGACTGAATAAAAGGGAGAATAGTCCAAAAGATAGATTTTTTCCCTTTTCACACCCTTTTTAAAACCCGGAAAAATACGCCTCAACGTTCTCTTTAAGAGTTTCAATTTTTTGGCAACGCCTTCTTCATCCGCATCATCTGCGGACATTCGACAGCAGGTCTTGAATCGCTGATGATCGGAATCCGGAACATTTTGGATTTCCACAATAAAATGTCCCATCTCATGGGTTTGGCTTTGGGGAATAAAAAAGGTTTGGCAGGAATCGACCTCCTTTGAATCCAAATCGAAATGGACCACCAATGAAAAATCCTTTTCAAACTGGGCACTAAATTCGATGAATTTTTTATCCAATCGATTCTTATCGCTCACCAATTTGAGAAATTCTTGAGGGGAGCGGCCATAAAAAAGATATTGGCACTCGATGGATTGATGACCGATAAGAACGAGTTTAAAATTGACCTCATCAGGGGGCGCAGGTGTCGCGGATGACCCATGTCCAAATTCAATGCTTTTGATACCGGCCTTGAGAAACGATCCTTTCGCCAAATCCATTCTTTCATCGATGTCTCTATTCAAAAGGTTTTTGGAGTCAAAGAAATTGGGGAATAGTTTAAAATAGCTTTCCCCTTCCCCTAACGTATAGGGTCTGGCCCTCCCCTGAAAGGAGAAAAATTTTCGATCCTTATAAAAAAGAGGCCCTCTTCCCTTTTTCAACGAAATGTCGGGAACGAAACATTTTAAAACCTGCCCACTGACCTCTCCGCGATCGGCGCAAGGTCCTGGATAAAAAAGATGATCTCGGCTCCATTCTTTATGGTCGATAATAAGCACTTGATCCTTTCCAAAGACTCTTGAAAAAAGATCAAAAAGCTCCAGGGTCTCCCAACCAAATCCCACCAAAACCACCTTGGCATAGGATCTCATTTTTTCCACATCATTTTCTTTTTTGAGATGATCAAAACGACCCAAGAACATTCTCCCGAAAAAGATCTATCGAATGGTCAGTCTATCCCCCCGTCTAATCATACGGCTACGAACGATTTTTAAATTGCTGGCGATGAGCGTGTCGAGAGAAACTCCGATTTTTCTTGAAATACTCCAAAGGGAATCACCTTTTTTGACCACATAAAACCCGGTAGGATTGGTAATCTTGCGTCCCCTTCTCTGGGCCAAACGGATGCGCCTGCGGTAGCTTCTGGCACGACGGACACGCTTCCTAGGCCTTTCATAAAGATCGGCATACATGGATCCTCTTCGCCCGTGATCTCGATGAAAGGGGAGAAGAATCTTATTCCCTCTTTTTAAAATCGTTTTGGCCCGCAACCCATTTAAATCTTCCAAAACGCTGACATATTTCAAGCGAAACTTTCTCGCCAATCTCTTGAGGGTGACCCCTCTCGATGATCTCACGGAGTATTCCTCAAAATCCTTGGCGAGAAGGTCGAAAGATGAGCAACATTTTTCGTAAACCAATTTCTTTCCTACGGGAACCCTAAGCTTATAGACCTCCATACTCGGTGGAGTCACCCATCTCATGATCTCGGGATTCAATTTTTTAATCATCTCAAAATCGACATCTATGGCGTTGGCCACTTTATAGAGGTCGGTATTTCCCGGAACATCGATCTCATCAAAATCCAAAGGCCGCTCAAAGCCGATATCCTTAAAGCCAAAAGACTCCAAGTTTTTTCCAATTATGGCCAAAGCCATAATTTTGGGAACATAGTTTTTCGTCTCTCTTTTGAGATAGCGCCCTTTAGAAAGCTTCCAAAAGTTTCGCGTCTGATATCTGCGAATCGCTCTTCCAATTTTTCCCTCTCCCGCATTATATCCCGAGATGGCCAGCTCCCAAGAGCCAAAGAGTTCATAAAGGTCATCGAGATATCTGGCCGCTGCGATGGTGGCCTTGAGGGGATCTCTTCTTTCATCCAGGTACCAATTGATTTTAAGTCCATACCTTCGCCCCGTAAACGGCATGAACTGCCAAGGGCCCACGGCTTTGGCCCAAGACTTTGCTTTGTTGTGAAAGCCACTTTCCGCCATGGCCAAAAAGATCAGGTCCCTCGGGAGTCCATTGTCTTCCAATATCTTTCCCAAGACGGGAGCGTAGCGCCCCGCCCTTTTGCTATAGCGAACAAAATGCCTTTTTCCCTTCCCTAGAAAATATTTGATCCATTTTTGAACCTTTTTATTATAGACCACCGGAATATCAAAATAATAATTTTTCAAATTGAGATGTTGGGCACCGTAGAGAAAGTAAACGTGTTTTTTATTGGCTTCGGCGTGTTCGATAGAAGCAGAACCGATGACCTGGCCTTCTTTCGTTTCCGTGTCATGGGCGTTGCGAACGACGTAAACATTTTGGCCTTGCTCTTCATCGGAAGTCGCAAGCGCAGGCTCTTCGGTGGGGGACTGAGCGGCCCCCTCTTTGATGGACGTGAGCGAACGATTTGTCGAACAAGACGCCAAAAAGAAGGAATATAAGAAGCATAGAATAACTGCGCTAAATTTCATCATCACCTGCCAAATCGGTACATATTGATTACTACTTAATCATAATATACAAGAAATTGGGACATTTTTCACGAGATAAGTTTTAAGTCGTTTCTAAAAACTTGACCAAAACGATAAATCTATAACAGTCCTTTTTGGTCGGTTACTTTTGAGCGTGGTTTGGGCCCGTATCGTGTTAATATAAAAATCCATGACAACATTTTCTCGCATCTGCATTTGCATTTGTTTTATCACTCTAGGGCCCTTCTCCCTTTCCCTTTCAAAAGTCGATCCTCCCAACACTTCCTTCACCCTCAATCGCCTGGCCCCTTTCTTTCCCGGACAAAAATTCGGAGCCTTACAAGAGCTTTTTGGAAAGGGGAAAGTGTTAAATCAAGAGGGGGGGCTCCAAATCGTTCGCTTTGAAATCTCCCATCTTCGCTACAAATTCCCGGTTATGGTTCAAATCGCTAACGACCGGGTGATGGATTTTTTCGCCCCTCTTCCATCTTACTTTCTCCACGATCTTTTCCACCAATCCCTTATCAATCGCTACGGCCCTCAAGACTCCTACCGTCGGGGGGATGGATTTGCTCTTTACGAATGGAAAAACCGCCAAGGCCTTAGCCATTCCTATTCGGGGGCCTGTACCGTCACTTGCTTTCCCCTCTACTACGCCGTTTATCCCGCCTCAAAACCCACAAATTTCCCAAAATATAAATCAATCGTTGAAAAGAAGCAAGATGGATGGACCACGCTCAAAAGCTCTAAGATATGATTATTTCAACCGGGTCCCGATTTTTTTTTGCGTGAGCATAGATTCCAAAACCAGCCACTATCATAAGGACGCAAAGAATTTGCCCCATGGTCGTCGTCCCTCCAAAATAATAACCCAATTGGGGGTCGGCCTCTCGAAAAAACTCAATCCCGTAGCGAAAGGTTCCGTATCCTATTAAAAAAACGGCCGAGATCACCCCATGGAATCGGACTCGACCTCGAAGAAACCAGAGAATGGAAAAGAGAAAAAAACCTTCAAAAAAGGCTTCATAAAGTTGAGAAGGGTGCCTTGGATAGGGCCCACCTTCCGGAAAGACCACTCCCCATCCCGCCTCGGAAACCCGTCCGTAAAGCTCACCGTTGATAAAATTACCGATACGCCCAAATCCCACACCCAAAGTCCCGGCCAAGGCCAAAGAGTCCCCCAGTTGATAAAAGGGTCGTTTCGTCCGTTTTGCCCAAATAAATATGACGACGACAAAGCCCATCAAGGCCCCGTGAAAACTCAAGCCCCCTTGCCATATACTGAGTAATTCTAAGAGATGATCCCGGTAGTAGTCCCAATTATAGACAAAAACGTAGATCAATCTGGCCCCTAAGATCATTCCCAAGATGAGGGTCGTGACAAAGGCATCGATCTCTTTTCTTTTGAGCTTGAGAAACCCCTCCTTGGAAAGATGAATCAGAATCTGGCCCCCAATGATAAAACCGATGATGTACATAAGACCGTACCAACGGATTTGCCAACCGAAAACTTCGACGATGACCGGATCGATCTGGTGAACCCACATAAGGCCAGTATAAACGTTGAAAACCTAGACGGCCATATCCTCTCGGGGAGGGTTAAATTTCGATTTGGGATAAATCTCTCCGCGATAATGAATAGAGAGGGTGTGAAGCATTTGCCGAACGGGCACGTTGAGACCGCCGTGATCGAAAAATACGCAATGGGATGAAAGAAAGCCCAATAACTCCTCGATACCCATCACCTGTTTTCTCACTCTCTCTCCACTCCCAAGGCGAATAAAGGAAAAATGCGCATTAAAACGCTTGGGCCCTTCGGAACTCAAAAGGCAATTTTTTTGAAGGTCGATAAAAACCGCTTCCCCAAGAGAGGAAAACCTCCTCATAATCACCAACCCCTCCTTCGTCAAAATCCCCCAAAATCCGCAAATCCCCAAGGGGGCCAAGGCCAAGGCCAAAAACCGATTCAAAATGATTCCGTGTATCGTTCGATATTGCCGAGTCCCCAGATCCTCACAAATTCCAAGTTCCCACTCGGAAAAAGAAAAGGAATAAACCATCACCCCATGTCCCTGAAAACGATAGAATCGATAGCCCTCTCTTGGAATGATCTTCTCCGCCCCGTAGGGGGATGAGCTTTGGAAAACTCCGAGATGCTTGACCACCCGAGGACCGGCCCTTTTGATGGTCAAAAGCCGATAGCTATCGGGCCCCTGATCCCGAACCCTCACAAATTCCTCTTCCTCTATTTCGTCAAAGCGTTGCTCTTCCAAAAATGTCTTGGCCTCTTGGGCCCATTCAAATGGGGCCTGCGCTCCCTCCTCCTGGAGTTCAATCCTCACAAAAACGGGGTAGCCCATCTCCCTAACATATTGAAAATAACTAAACTTTTCCCCTGCAACCTCTCCGCCCATCGCCTTTTCTTCCATGATCCCCTCCTTCCGTGTTTATTCTCCAATGGCCCATCGGAACCCTTGCCCCGGAGCTTAAAAAGGTTTTGGGGCAAGGCAATATTTATATTGACAAAGCCCCCCAAACGCCGTAAATATGGTTTCTATTCAATGGAGAAATGAACCATGTATTCCGTCCTAGACATTGGTGGGCATCAGTACCGAGTTCAAGTGGGTGATCTCGTGGACGTTCAAAAGCTTGCGGCCGAATCGGGAACAACCCTCACGCTCGATCAAGTTCTCTTCGTGGGAGGAAGTGCCGAGGGAGAAGGGCCCATCGTAGGGGCCCCTTTGGTGGAAAAAGCCGCCGTCAGTGCCCACGTCATCGGCCCCGGCAAAGGGCCGAAGCTCACCGTCTTCAAAAGGCGCCCGGGCCTATGGCAAAAAAAGAAAGGCCATCGCCAGCTCTACACATCACTTCTCATTACAGAAATCGATGATGGCAGGGGAAACGTGGAAAAAATCGACAAAAAGAGTACAACCTACAAAAGGTTTCTTCAAAAGAAACCACAGAAGAAATAAGGGGAGGATCGACTATGGCCCATAAAAAAGCAGGAGGAAGCAGCAGTAACGGTCGGGATTCCAACCCCAAATACCGAGGGGTTAAACTCTACGGAGGGCAAAGGACAAAACCCGGCATGATTATCGCTCGCCAAAAGGGAACCCAATTTCATCCGGGAGAGGGTGTGGGCATGGGAAGGGACTTTACCCTCTTTGCCCTCAAAGAAGGGTTCGTCAAATTCGATCAATACTCCAAAAAGCGAAAGACGGTTTCCGTCATCTAACGTAACTGCTCACCCCCCGGCAATCTTGGCAGTCGACTGCCTCCTACCAATCTTATCCGGGTGGAGAACAGTTACCTTGCCTTTATTACAGTTTTTGCTAGAGGTGCGAGCAGTTACCATCTAACACCTCTTAGAAATTCCTCCAAAACCTCTTTAGGCCCAAACCGATTTAAACAAATCATGGAATCGCACTTGGTCAGAGCGCAAAAATCCGCCTTGACCGTCCGACAGGCCAAAGGCTCCCTATAAAGATAACGGTGTTTTTCCCTATCGTAGGGATGCCATTCGGAAGGTGGGATGGGCCCAAAAAGTGTGAGGGTCTTTAAACCTAAGGCCGCGCATAGGTGCTTGGGCCCGTTATCGTTTCCGATATAATGGGTGGCCTTGGCCACCTCGTAAGGCAGACGCTCCAGTGAGGTTTCAATCCACTCCACCCGGGAGGCCCCTAAGGCCTTCATCCTCTCTTTAATCCATAGGTCTTTTGGGGAGGAAGACAGGGGAATCTTGACCTTAAAGCCGGCCTTGGAAAGGTCTTGTCCCAATTGGACGTAGTATTCCAAAGGCCACATCTTGCTTTCGGCACTTGAAGAAACCCCCAGGATAACGGCCTTTTCACGGATGGGTTTTTGCTCAAGCTCTATGCGGGGCGGATAGGAGAGATAATCCGGGCACTCCCCTTTCCCTCGGTAACGATAAAGACCGTTTAAATCCTTTTGGATGATGGGAGTTTTGACCCCGCTCCATTCGCCCATGTCTTTGGAACGACCGAAATGGTGGTTATAAAAAGAGTAGTCTGCGCCATGAAAGAAGCTAAAGAGTTTGAAAAACTTTCCCGTCCTTCCGGACTGATGACATTCGTGAACCAAATCCGGGGAAAGCGCCCTCACTTTCTGCCATAAATCGAT
>JAPONP010000054.1 GCA_026713835.1 Bacteriovoracales bacterium | reverse complement strand
TCGACTGCCTCGTCGCTTTCCTGCGACGTGCAGGAAGCACGCCTCGGTCGCTCCTCGTTGCCTCCTACCAATCTTATCCGGGTGGAGAACAGTTACCTTGCCTTTATTACAGTTTTTGCTAGAGGTGCGAGCAGTTACCAAAGATAAGAGGTATTAGAATTGTTTAAAAAGATAGATGATGTGATCGGCAGGGCGCTCTCAACTTTTCAAGAGGGACCGTTTTATTCCAAGGTGATGGATGCTTTCGATGATCTTGATGAGGATCTTAGAAAGGTATTGGGCCGATGGTTTGGTTTAATTATTACATTATCTCCTATTTGTATCTGCTTGTATCTATTTATTGTAAATTTTTCAAAAAATTCAAATGTTGAAATAAAGAAAGAGATATTAAAATTATCGACTAGTTTTATAGAAAATCAAAAACAGATCAAGCAATCTTCTTCAAAATTTATTTCGAGCAGAGAAATATCGGGAGAGAAAGATTTAGTTGATATAATTTCAAAAATGACTTCAGGTAGTGATATATCGACGACTTCTTTTTCTTTAGAAAACTTCAAGAAAGTTTCTCTGGGTGAAGATTTTATGAAAATAAGTGCGAAGGTTAATTTCACAAAAGTATCATTACCCTTCCTTGTGACGGTTTTTAAAGACCTCTTGGAAAAATCGAACATTCGAGTTGTCGATGTTAAGATGGAGAAGGAAAAAGAGAATGAAGTCTCCGGCTTTTTTAATGTCACTTATTATTCGGAAATGATATTAAGGGAAGGTAATTCGGCCGAATGAGACATGACAATACTAAAGATATTTATTCAAAACTGCCGCTTTCTCTTATCATTCCGTTGGTATTGGCAGCAGTTTTTCTAGGGTTTTTTTTAAATTTTTCTTTAGAAGAAAAGATATTGACTTTCGTCCACTCCCAACTAAATAAAAATGCGCCATGTCCATTGAAATACGATAAGACTGAAGTTTCCTATTTTTTGCCCGGAATCCGATTTGACAAGATGGTCATCCCCTCTCGTTGCATTGGAGATTTTTCAAAACCTTTAAGACTAAATTATTTAAATGTTCAAATAGCCGGCTTTAATTTCTCCACTTTTTCTCCCGTCCTTTCTCTTAAAATGGAGAGCGAGGAAAACTTTATTGTCAATGGAAAATTTACTTACAAAAATAAGAAGGAATTTGATTTTCATTTGACCGAGACTCAAATAAAGGCTCGTTTTTTAAGTGAGGTTTTAGATGAATTTTTAAAACAAAATTTTCTTTTTAAACTTTCTTTTAATGGAGATATTGGTGTTAATGCAGATTACAGAAAGCAAAAAGGAAAAATTCACCATATAAAATTAGCTCTTAAATCGAACAACATCGTGATCTCGGGCATTTATGCCCTGGGAGTTGAGATTCCAAATATCGATATTGGAAATTTTTCCGTTTTGATCAAAACAACAAAGGATGGGAAAAAATTAATCTTAGAGAGGATTTCAATGGGAGGGGCCAATCATTCACTTACAGCCGATATAGATGGAGAAATCCAATTGAATCAGAAAAAATTTTTGGATTCAAAGATTTTGGCCAAAGTCAAATTTAAGATGGCAGAGAGCTTTTCAAAAAATGATAATATCTCTTTTTTAAAAATGTATCTTAAAAAATTCTATCGTCCGGGCGATCAATTTTATCATCTTGAATTGACAAATACTTTAAATGACTTGGATGTAAAATAAAGGTCCGATAAATGGATTTTATCGAAAAATGTCGAGAAGAGATCACGAGTGATTTAAAGCGTATTCTTTTAACTCACCTCCCTCGGCACGAAGCCGCTCAAATCTATAGGTACGCTCTTTTGCCTCCGGGAAAATTATTTCGTCCACTTCTTGTTCGATCCATGGCCTGGGATCGGCAAGATTATCGACGGGAAACCCATTCTTACCTTGAACTTTTCGTTGAAATTCACCACGTTTATACCCTTGTTCACGATGATCTTCCCTGCATGGACGATGATTCCATGCGAAGAGGAAAAGAATCGACCCATCAAAAATTTAATGAGTGGAAGGCCTTGCTTTGTGGAGATGGACTCAATACATTGAGCTTCCATATTCTTTCGCTGATCGAATCTCCAAGGCTTCCCCTTCTTTTTCGCTATGTGTCCTGGGCCTTAGGTCCTAAGGGCCTTGTCCATGGGCAATACCTTGACCTGGCCTCAAAAGATCCTTCCCCCGATAAACTCTTGAGAACCTACAAACTCAAGACCTCTCGTCTTATCCAAACGGCCCTCGTCGCTCCCTCCCTGCTTTCCGAAAGCGTCCCTTTAAGAGCTTTGAAGGACTTGCATCTTTTGGGAGAACATATTGGCATTGCTTTTCAACTCCTAGACGATTTGTCCGAACTCACGGAGGAGAGGGTGTCGCCACAGGAGCTTGAAATAAATTCCTTTTTGCTCTATCAAGATTTTTGCCTCAAAGAACTTGAGATTCGATGGGGAAAAATCGAAGGCCTTTTAAAAACCTACTCCCTTTCTTATACAAGGAAGGTTTTAGGTGATTATCTCAAAGGAACGACCCATCTTATCGCCGATTCCGATGGAAGGCTCAAAGAGAGGATGGGGGAGAACTTAAAGGTCGTTCAAGAGATTTTGCATCGATTGAGTTTTTGAAATGATGTTTTGGAGTTTGGTCTTGGCCAAGAGAAGTTTTTCAAGGTCCGTAATGCTAAGAAAATGGCGGTCATGATCTTTTGAGGACCCAAGGCTTTTGATCTTTTTGGAAAGGAGGGCCTTCGCCTTTTCAATGGTGAGCTTTTCGTCGATCACAAGGCTTTTAATTTGTTTGATGACTTCGATGTCTTTGTGTTCATATATTTTTTGACCCGAAGCTGAGGTCATGGGGTCGATATCGTCGAATTCGGATTCCCAAAATCGTAGAATATAGGGCTTGATTCCCGTGATCCGGCAGACCTCATCGGGCCTAAAACAGGATTTGTTTGGAATTTCACGGCATGAGCCTTGGGCATCGAAGGATGGGGTTTCCTTTTTAGCGGGTGTTGTGGGCATTTTTTTCCTCCGCATTGAGGTGAAAAGAGCTCAGGGCCTTTGGAGTAAAGTCTTTGGGGGGCAAAGAGGTGTCTTCGAGGCCTTGATGGTCGATTCGGTGGGCGTAGCGATTGGTAATATCTTCTTTGAGAACCTGGGAAGGCTTAAAAGTGAGAACTCTTCGAGAGGAGATTTCCATGGAATCTCCCGTCTGGGGGTTGCGCCCGATTCGGGCAGCCTTGTCCCGAAGAGAAAAATTGCCAAATCCCGAGATTTTGACCTTTTCCCCCTTGGCCAGGGTCTTCTTGATGGTCTCAAAGAGGATATCGATGAGTTCGGCCGCTTCCTTTTTGGTAAAGTCCGCCTCCTTATAGACTCGCTCGACGATATTGGCCTTGGTCATGGTCTTGGTCACGATGATCTCCCTCCTTCTCATAGATTAGCAGAATTATGGGGGTCAATGCAAAGAATTTCAGTGCTTTATAGTGAAAACTTGTTTTTGTGATGCGGCGAGCTAGCTTCGGGTAAAATCCCATATCCCCTTAAAGGACTCAAAATCCCGGGCCGCTATTTCCGCAAGCATCTTTCGGTTGAGGCGAACATCCTTTTTCTTCAAAGCCGCCATCAGGGACGAATAGGAGGTGCCCAGTTGTTTGGAAGCAGCGGAGATTCTGGTGATCCACAACCTTCTCATATCCCTTTTGAGTATTCTTCGGGATTTGTACATATTGTGGAGGGCCCTTTTGACGGCCTCTGCTGCCCTCTTATAGGGACGGTTTCGGTCAAAATGGAAGCCTTTGGCCAATTTGAGAATCTTCTTTCGTCTCCTCCTGGCCTTAAAACCCCGTCTTACCCTCGCCATGATCTCTCTCCTCTTTCCTTTCCCTAGGCTCCGTAGGGAAGCATCCTCTTGGCCTGTCGGCAGTCGGCTGAATGGACAAATCCCGCCTTCCTCTTATCCCTCTTGCTACCGGAACTCATTTTCGTCAAGATATGCCGCAGATTATTCCGCTTGATCTTGATCTTTTGGGTTCCCGTGAGGGAATACCTCTTGGCCGCCGCTCGTTTGGTTTTCATTTTGGGCATGGGAAGCTCCAGTCCTTTCCACATTTCTTTAAAGTCTAAGTTAGGGGGACTCTAGCACCCCTTGGGCCCATTGGGAAGCTCCATTTGGGGTTTTTGTGGGGAGGGCCTTGGCGGGGTCTCATCGTAGAAATTTTTTCCGATGGCAATCCTTTGGCGTCCACTTTGGGCCCTCCACCTATTGGTGTCCCGAAGGGAATAGACGCAGCCGCAGTACTCTTGTTGGTAGAATTGCTCTCGTTTGGCGATCTCGTACATCCGGGCCGAGCCCCCGCCCTTTCTCCAATTGAAGTCCCAATAGCTCACGTTGGGGTAGGCCCGGCCGGCCCTATGCCCGGAAGCGTTAATCTGTTCCATATTCTTCCAGCGGGAAATGCCCAGGGATGTGGCCCACAAAGAGAAGGCGTGTTCGTGGGCGTACAGGGCCGTTCGCTCAAAGCGCATATCGAAACATAGGGTACACCGGGCCCCTCGTTCCGGCTCCCATTCCAGGCCCTTGGCCCGGGCAAACCAGCGGTCCACATCGTAGTCCGCATCCACAAAGGGGATTCCAAGTTTTTGGCAATAGCGGATATTTTCGTTCTTTCGGATTTCGTATTCTCTTACGGGATGGATATTGGGGTTGTAGAAAAAGACGGTGAGGTGGATACCGCTTTCCACCATGGCCTCCATCATTTCCCCGGCGCAGGGAGCGCAGCAGGAGTGGAGGAGGAGCTTTTTTTCTCCATTCGGTGGGACGATTTTATTCCTTCTCGCATTTTTGTAGGGAAACGTCCCCATGGCCTTCAAAACTCCCGTGCAAAACTCTGTCCAAATGATAGATTAGACAAAAAGACCATGGATGTCATGGGTTCGATGAACCCTATTTGGCCCAAGGCAATATCCGTCACCGCTCTTGGGGCAGCTTGGCAACGATACGAACATAAGATGACATTTTGTGAAAAATTTTCATTGTTTTTTGCAAAATTTCCCTCGCGGTGGTTAAACCTTGGGGTAAATTTTATGGGATTGATACGCTTTAAGCCTTTGAAAAATCGACAAGAATCGCAGGAGTACTAAAAATGAAAGGATTATGGGTTTTCTTCTTTTTTCTGGCCGCCCAAGGCTTGGGATTTTCGGCCCCACCGCCACAAAATCCTCCGGGAGGCAAACCCCCTACCCATTCCACCCATTCCAAGGATCACGCTGCCCTGAGGGTCGCTTTCCAAGAAGGCTTGAAAGCGATTGAGAATGTGGAGAGGGCGCAAGATTTTGGTTCGCCGAGCCTGATGGACAAGGACTTTTCAGCTTTTTTCGAGAAGAATCTTTCGGCTTATGGGCCCTCCGATCCTGCCAGGCGCCTTGGCATCATTCAAGAAGTCTATCTCACCATGCTCACCGCTTTTATCAGGGGGGCCACCATGGAAGGTCGTATCGGCCCACTTCCGGAACCCCACGACAATATGGTGATCCTTGCTCCGAAAAAAACGACTCCGGTTATGATGCAGGGCAATCTTAAAATGCAGGGTGTGGATATAAGCCTTGAGGAGGTTGAGAAATGGATGCGGAAAAACCCGGTTCGAAGGATTTGGGATCTCAAGGGAAGTTACCTTGCCGGTGAAATCGAAGAGCGGGGAGGGGCCTGGTATTTTATGGAGTTTTTAAAAAAGACTCCCCTGGACGTGGGCGGGATCGTAAGGCTCAAGGCCTTTCTTTCAAGTTATAGGGGGCTTGGCCAAGAGGAAGCACCTCTCTTTAAGGAAATGATGAGGGCCCTCGAAGAAAAAGAACCCACGACGTTTACCTATTCGGACTACGATTATAAGTCGGTTTATCGAGGGGGAAGACCAAGTTTTTCCTATCAAAAATTCGATATCCTCCCGGAAAGGGTAGAGCGAAAGGCCCAAGACGCCGTGAGGGAATTTGTCAGAAAAGAGAAGTCCATGAGTCCGGAAGAACTCGTGAGAAAAGAGAGGGCACGACTCACGAAGGTTCTCGAAACCAAACTTCCGTCGGCCATGTCAAAGGCCTTTTTAAAGGATATCCCGGGCCTTATCGAAGAGCATATCGCTCCCGCTTTGTCCTCCCATCCCGAAGACCATCCCGTGAGGAGGGAGGGGATTATTCAAGAGCTTTATTTGACCGCATTGACCGATATTTTAAGGGGCGGGAAAAAGGGTTATTCGGTTCCTCTTCAAGGTGGTGTACGTACGGGCTTTGCCCACTCCAAGGATGATCTTAGGCGTTTTGGGGTCACCCCCGATATGATGAATCACCCTCAAGCCAAGATGCAAATAGGCCTTAGGGAGGACTACGCTTGGGATCTCGAGTCTTCCTACCAAGGGAACGTGGGCCTTCCTCCCGCAAAGCCCGGCGGGGCCGATATGTTTTTGACCCTTTTGCATGAGGCCCCCCTCGATGAACAGGGGCTTTCCTTACTCAAGGCCCATCTTTTGGCCTACGAAGGGCTTGGGGAAAAGGAGATGGAAACCTTTGAGCGTCTTCTCAAGGCCGTCGATGAAAAAAAGCCGATCGCTCCCTACAACGACTACGAGTACAAATCCGTCCGTCGGGGAGAGGGGCGCTTCGCTTACGATTCGTTTGATTTTGATCCTGACAAAAAGGAATTGGTTCGGGCCCAGGATATAAGTGATCGCCGTGTAAGAGGTTTTCCCGAGTTGATGCAAAAAGGGATCAAGGGGAAGGCGAGACTGATCGAAAAAATCGATGTCCTCGTCAAGCAAAACTCCGTGAACCCCCAAAAATTTGTGACCATCACTCTTCTTGGAACCACGGGGAACGGAAAGACGGAGTTGGCCTACGTTTTGGCCGAAACCCTTTTTGGGAGTCGGGATGCGGCCTATGCCATCACCTTCAACGGCAATGTGGGGGAACTCAATAGCTATCTTCGCTCGGAGACGGGCTATGTGGGTTCAAACGAGCCCACGGGTTTTGAGACATGGCTCGTAGATCGCGTCAAAAAAGACCAAGGAGGGGTCATCATTCTCGATGAACTCCTCTCCCTCCATGGGCTTAGCGAAAGACAGATCGGCGAGAGGCTTGCGTCCTTGAGTCGCCTCTACGATCTTCTCTATGTGAGAAGGCTCAAGATAGGAAGTGAGACCTATGACGTTTCCAAATTTCACGTGGTCATTACGGGCAATTTGTTCCAAGAACTCTTTATGGGGCTAGACGATACTCCGGACGCAGAAAAGATTGTAGAAAATATCGTTTCCAAATTGACCACTACGGATATCGTCAAGGGTTTTGGCGCCCATGGCATCGATGCCCCGAAGGTGGCCAGATTTGGGTTGATCGATATAGACGGCCCTCTTAAAAAAATCATCGCTCGCGAGGTGGCCCGCCTGCAATTCGATAGGCAGATGAAAGAGATGAAGGGGCGTTACAAGGACTTGGAGGTCGTGGTCCCGGACGAACTTCTCGTCGAGATCACCAATCGTCTTTCTACCGTAGAACTTGGCATGAGGATGGTGGAGAAGGGAATCGATCGAGTCGTTACGGGCCCCATCGCCGGTATTTTGTTCGATAGGGGAGAGTCCGGCTCCGGGCCTAAAAAAATTGAGGTCAAACTCGAAGGGGATAAAATCGCTTGGTATGCGGACGGAGAGGAGGTGGTTTACGTCTCTCGCGAGATCAACGAGGCCAGTGGGCTTAGAAGCGGAAGTTGGAAGCTCAAGGCCCGGGCCCTCAAGGAAATCGAGGAGGGGAAGGTCAAAGTGGAGACTCCGGCCTTTAAGGATTTGGATCTTCCCCAAAGAAAGACCCTTTCTCCCGAAGAGCTTTTTATCACGCGTCTCCATGAAACCGAAGGCCATTGGGCGGTGGGTACGATCCTTGAGGGGAAAAATGAAAGTGCGGCGATCAGCCTAATCCCCTCGGAATCCTCCTTGGGTTATGTGAGGCATAAGGATCAAGGGGAGATCGTCAAGCATAAAAATATCTCGACCTTGCTCAAAAGGATTGCGGTCTTGGAGGCCGGCTACCGGGCCCCCATCGTTCTCGAAGGGCTTTACGCCACCGGAGCGGGGTGGCTGAGGGAGAAGGACAGGAAGGAGAAGAAGGATAAAAAGCCCGGTAACTCCGATATGGAAAAGATCGAGAGCAATATCGACAAGGGGATCATCAACAACCAACTCCTCTCGGAGATTACGGAATACGGTGTGGATGAAAAGGAGATCAACCTCTTGCGCCGGGTCCTTGCGGATTTGGGCCGAGAGGTGGCCGACGAGGTGGTTTTGCTTGGAAAATCTGTGGGATTTGGGGATGAGGCCGGGGAAGAGCTGATGAAGACCCGCTATTTGAGCGAGGAGCAACTCGACCGCTACGCCGAAAACGCTCTCAAGAAGCTCGATATGGACCCGGATATGGCCTTTACGCTGGCCCTTGAAAAGGCGGCGAAAACCCTCATGGCCCGGTACGGTCTGAAAAAACTCAAGATGCTCAAGATTGCGACCACGAGGGTTTTGGAAGATGTGATTTCCATCCGAAAGATTCAGAATCTCGAAGTTTCGGAGTCATCCCCCGCAGCGGGGAGGCCCGGCATTTTGGATGAACTCTCCAAGCAGTCCAAAAAGATCAAACAGTCTTTTGTGGGCTCGTCTTGCAAGGCCCTTTTGCGCAAGCTCAGGCCATCTTTTAGGGATTAACATTTTTATTGGTATGAAACTTTTACCGACCGAGTTGATTTTGTGGGGAATCCGCTTTACGTTGCACGGTAATACTTAAACGAGGGGGAATCGGGAGGATATATGAAAAGGTCGAGATTGCTATCAGTAGGGGTTTTGGTTTTAGGGTTTGGTCTGTGCTTGCACGCCAATGCCGCTCGCTCGCTGGCCGTAGGTGCTGCCGGCAGTCTTCTTAAAACCATGGCAGGGCAACGATACCTTTCCCAGATGACGGGAAAGAGTTTGGGAGAGGTCGGGCAGATGGGCCTTTCGGCCAGAATTAATGCCCTCACGGAGGCCACCAAGGGAGATGAGAAATTGATCTTCCAGTTGACCAGGGCCTCCGAGCAAATTTCGGCCTCTCGCGATCCCGAAGCTTTGGCCGGGACACTTTTGGCCGCCCTTAAGCCGAGTCCGTCTCAAGGGATTCTTAAGGGTCGCAGTAGCTCTCGTGGAAAAGAGGCCTTGGGCAAAATGCGACGAGAGGGAATGACGGCGAAATTGGAAAAGGCCTTTCAAGGGCGTTCCGATGTAGATCAAAAGGCCGCCGACGCCATCGTCAAGGCCGGCGTAAACGTCAAGTCTCAAGTGGGTGCGGATCTCTACGGTTCCGATGCCCTTCGATGTGTCTCGACCTTTGAGTCCGGTCTCGTGAGCAATCTCGGAGGAATCGTTCGAGGCATGGTGGGAAGCCGAAACGGGATCAAAACCGTTGATGACGTTTTCGAGTCCTTGGTTCAGGGGTCGAGAAGAACCTTTGAGGTCACCAGGGCCCAGGCCAAAGAGAGGGTTTGCGGGCTCGCAGGCCATGGCTCCGAATGTGGCGTTTTTTCCAAGGCGACCTTTAAGACCCAATGTGTGCTTTAGTAGGCCCTGTAGGCCTTAGAGAGGGCCTTCTCCAGGCCCTCTCATCTTCTTCACCAAGTTCCAAAACCCTGTAAAAATTTCATACTTTCGGGTGAGCGTTGACCCAAATCCCCCAAATGATACACTGCAATATATCTTTAACGAGGAGTTTTGGCAGTGTTTCGATTTGGTGTCCATAGAAAAAGGCCTTTGGCCTGGTCTCTTATCGCCATCTTTTGCTTTCAAAGCGTTTTTGGCATGGCACCCGTGCGTCCGTCTCCGATGTCCCCGGTGCAGACCGGGAGCGGGAAGCGGGTTTCAACTTCCGAGGTGGGAACTTCCAAGGTCGCAGAACTTTCCTTGGAGCTTCGAGACGATTTGGCCTTGGCCCTCTTGGTCTTTGGGTACCCCAATGCCGTGGGCCTTGATCACTTTCCCACTCCGCTCCCCTTCTCTCAGTTGCTCCATAAGCTCATGCAGGTCAAGGACTTGAGTGAAAAGTGGATCGCATCCCACGGGGGGATGGAAAAGGAGATCGGGCTCATCGCTTCCTATAACCAATTGCTCAGCCATTTGATTCATCTGGATTCTCTCCAAAATGACCCCACAAAGATTCGTTTGGAGGATTTGTTTTTATTTTTGGATGGGGAGACGATTCAAAAATGGGGAGGAGAGGACAGGATTCGCGATCTCAACGGTTTTTCCCAAACGTCCGGGTATCGATTCACTCGGGGCAAAAACGGGGGATATGTGGTGGAACTCACGGAGAGCTTTTTGGCCCAAATGAAGGCCTTTAATGGGCCTCATCCCGGTAAAAATGAAGAGCATTTGCTCTTTGTAGGAAAGATGGCGGCCAAAGATGTTCTCATCAAGTCCTTGGCCATGATCGGTGTTCTTTTGGGAAAAGAGGTGGAGGAAGGGGAGATCGATTCGTCCCATTTGGCCCAACTCCGTGAGCAAAGAGGGGCCATCGAGAGGGAAAACCGGGCGGATCTTACGATCGATAGCGTGGAGATTCAAAAGATGATTCTCTCTAGACCTTTGGTCGATGCAACATTGGTGGTGGATATGATGGAAGCCGTCTATTGGGGAGAGAGCTTTTCGGTCGGTGCCGACGGGGTTACCGATCTTGCGGAGTATATAAACGCTCAATTTGAAGAAAACTCCGAATTGGTGTTGAACTCTATTCAAGAAAATCTCGTGGCCGCAAGACCTAAGAAAGGAGATGATTGGGGACTTTCCTTGGCCAAGGCCGTGGATCGGACGAGAAAGGATATTCTCTTGGAACTCTTTTTGCCCCTTTTGGATTTGGGGGATTCTACGGTAAAAGACCCCGCCGTCGAACGCCTGATCGATCTCGTCCAAGAGCATACTTTTGATCGCTATTGGATCGATGGCCTTCCCGGAAGACTTCGCCAATCTTCCGATTGGGCCAAACTGACGCAGGCTTGGGGGGGTGAGAGAGGCCTTGATAAGCTGGCCTTGGATTTGATAAAAAGTGTGAAAAAGATAAATGGAGATTTGAGTGTCCTTGGAGATGACAAGGAAAAACTCAAGCTCTTGATGGAGTTGGCCGCTCAGATACTGGGACCACGTCGCTATACCCAAGCCGTGGCCTTGAGTGTGCGAGAACTCGAAGGGTTCGATGATATTTCTTCGGCCAGGGATCATTTTTGGAAGAGCTATGAAAAACTTTTACAAACATTTGATGATGGAATCGATTTTAAAAGATATAGTGATGTCTCCAAAGGATTTTTTGATGTGGCGACCCTCGTCTCTGTCATTAGAGGTGTTGAGAAGGAGAGGGCCCACGATGGGGGAAAGGTCAAAAGAGAAATTGACCATGGTCTTTTATTCGAGACCAAAAGGGATCTTTTGGCCCTTTTGGATTTTGCCGGGCTCCTTGGGTTCGATCGAGCTGAAATGGAAAGTCCTTCCGATCAATTGGCCTCCTATCAAAAAACCAATGTTCCCGTGTCGGTTGAGTTTACAAGTGCCCCTGCTCGCAAGGTCTTCGGAAAGACTCCACTGAAATGGGTCAAAAAATCTAAGAAGTTGAAAGATCTCATGGAGTTTTTGGAGATCAACACGTTTCCCATTCTCGATCTCAAAATCGAAGATTCTAAGGGGAAAAAATTGAGATTCGCAGATTTGATCCAAACGCTTTTGGAATCCAAATCCGAAGAGGATGATGAGGGCGAGCTGATTTCTCAAATCAAACCTCTTCTCGTCAAGGCCCTCGAACAAATTCGAGAACAGATCAAAGAGAATCTCACCCTCATAGAAAAGGCCCAAAACCTAGAGGATTTAAAGGCCCTTTTTCTCTCTTCCGGGAAAATGAGCGAGATGATCCGCCCCTACGCTTTGCCCGCCCTTTCGAGATTTGTTTGGGAGTCTCAGACCATGGGGCCCGGTGAAAAGGTTTGGGAGATTTTTATGAAGCGCTACGTTCACTTTGGCTTCACCATGATGTTGATTTACCACATCGGTTCATGGGTTTTAAAGTTTAGCAAGTCCTTCTCTTTGGCCTCTACGTTTTTGCGTAATGCCTATCATTCGATTCCAAGAAAACACCTGGCGTTTTTTGGGGTATCGGCCACCGCTCTTTTCGGCGCCGAAGCCGCTGTGGTTGGGCACGAGTTTTTTAATCAAAAAAAGGAGCGGGCCCAGGCCAGGGATATGTTTTCTTCAAGTGTGACGGGAGAGGAAAACCTCTTTCTCTACGAAGAGATTTTGCAGGAGGATTTAAAGACGAGGTCTTTGGCACAGGAGTTTTGGCCCTTGGCCGTAATGTCCTCCGCTTTCTTCTTCCCCCTGTTCATGTATTTCAAAGGCGTCCAAAAGGGAATCGCCTCTTTGGTTCAAAAAAGAATCGTCAAAAAGGCCATGACCATCGACAGGCATTTTGCCGTCCTCGGTTTTAAAAAGAGCTATAACGGTAAATGGAACCCCGAGGTGATCGAGACGACCTCCAGGATGCATAGAGAAAAGCTCATAGATGAAATGAGAGGGCTTTTTCAAAAGATCATGGATCAAGTGCCAAGGCCTTCTTACGAAATCAAAAAAGTTTATATGAATGGCAAGGCCCACGAGGTCGTGGGTTTTCATGACCCCTTGGGCTTGACGCTTAGATCATCTTTGATCGAGAGGGCCCGGAGGGCCTTGAGTTCACCCGGGAGGCCGTTCAAATCGATCATGGGCCATAGGGAGTGGAACGATCTTCTCGCCCAAAAATTTTCTTTGGAGAATGTGGAAAAGGGGGTCAAGGCGGCCATGGAGACAGGGAAAATGGAAAAGGGTCTTGGAGAGGACATTCTCAAGAAGGTGACCGCCTACCGCGGGCATTGGGAACAATTTCTCGACGTTCGAAGATCCGAATCGGCCCTTTCAGGTCTTTTGAAAAAGGAAGTGAGAAGATGGAGACATTTGAACACCTACCACCGTTCGGATTTTGAAAAATTGGGTCTTGAGGGTGGACAGTGGTGGGAGTACCAAAAGCTTACGGACAATTATAAAAAAGTCGAAAAGGCCTTTGAAGAGGGCTCTTTATCCTATAGGAGTTTTTTCACCCACAAGGAGGCCTTTGAAAGGCTGACTCACGTCTATCAAAGGGCCTCCCTAAGGCTTCTCATGAGATGGGATTTGGCGGTTTGGTCTTGGAGAGTGGGAATGTTAAGGGTGGAAGAGGGCCTTCCACTTTGGGGCCCCAAAGTGAAACCTCGTCTTAGGGAATTCGTTCCTCTCGATACGAGTCAACCGATTCCCGTGGACGTTTTGGGAAAAGAGATTCGTTTTAAAAAGATCGAGTTGAAATCCGAAGGCGGAAAAGAGATAGAACTTACCACCCCCTATTGGGGCAAGGCTTCTTAGAAAAAAAGAGGAAGAAAAGATGAAACATCTTTTGATTTTAATAATCGTCCTGATTCCTTTGAGGGCCATTTCTTTGGAATGTTCCAAGGATTTGGATTGGAAGGAGAATTTGGATCGTTATGAGACCCATTACGAGCGAGAAAAAGGAGTGATCGATCTTCTCCGATGCTCCCATGTTTTGAGCGAAATCGTCTTCGATAGGGACGATGTGGAGAGGGCCCAAGAGAGCCGTTCGGCCTTGATGAAAGAGCTGGGCGTCAAGTTAAAAGGCGATAAGGTGGCCTCTAGCATTGAATTGGCCCTCTATCTTCAAAAGGTCTGGGAGGCCCGTTTTTTGGAAGCCTACGGCCAAGTGATGTCTCAAGACGTTGAAAGGGGAAAACTTGGGGTCTTGGCCTCCTTCTCTCTTTTGGGCCTTATGGCCTTTCGCAATCCCCTTTCGGCCACACGCTATTTTCAAAAATTCAATCAAATCTTTCCCCGTATCACTATGAGAAACGTAGGGATTGCAGGGGCAGGGGGAGTGGTTCTCTACACTTCGGTGAGCATGGACAAATACACTAAGCAAATGGCAGCGATTCCCAAACCTCCGGCCCATGATTTGGATTTTATCGAAAACCATCCCCATCTCCATCTCCAACGTGCCCTGGAAAAGGAATTTTTAAGTAGTCTCATAGAAGTTGGGATCGGTGGTGCCGCGGCGACGGGGGCCTATAAATGGGGAAAGCGGGCCATGAAGGTCAACAAGATGCTGACCCCTTTGAAGTGGTCGCCGGTCGTTCTCATCGGCAGTTTGGCGATCGGAGTAGGAGTTGAATACGGCGTGGATAAGACCGTCGATCGCATTGGACAAAATTATCTTCGAGGCAAGCTCGCAGATGCGATCGAGGCCTTGGAAGAGGTGAGGGAGAAAGGCCTACCCGAAAGGGAGCGCCTTGGGCGAGGGGCGGCCTTTGTCCAGGCCCTTCAAAGATGGGCGATCTATCACTACAAGGATGTCTTTGCGGTTTTTCAAAACTATGGGGTAAAGCAGGGGAAAGCGCTGGCCAAGCTCGAAGACGTGGAAAAACAAATGACCGAGACGAATCTGAGCGATTTGGACGAGCGGCGTTTGGAAAGAAGATGGCATCATCTCAAAGGAGTCATCGCTCGAAATGACGATCGCTTGGCCAAAACCGTTGAAAGATCCACGGACGCCAAGGCTTTGGAGAGAATCCAAGGGATGGGGGAAAGGGAAATCGAAACGCTTCTACAGGAAGGGGATTATCCCAAAGACTACGGGAGCGCCCTGCTTTTGGGGGCGCAATATCTTTTAGGATTTGACGAGGATTTCTTTGGTCATTTTGCCTCACGCCTCACGGCCCAGGCCAAACAGGCCCAGCTTTTGGCCGCTTTGGCCCGTGGAGAGGAGATATAGAGATGCAAGGTAACTGCTCACCCCCCGGCAATCTTGGCAGTCGACTGCCTCGTCGCTTCCCTGCGACGTGCAGGAAGCACGCCTCGGTCGCTCCTCGTTGCCTCCTACCAATCTTATCCGGGTGGAGAACAGTTACCTTGCCTTTATT
>JAPONP010000053.1 GCA_026713835.1 Bacteriovoracales bacterium | reverse complement strand
TAAAAAAATTTTTATAATCTATGATCAGTACTATTCTTCTGTAAAGTTTTTCTACTTTGTGACGAAAAGATAGACACCCGGATGTTGAACATATATTTACCTGTAGAGATTAGTCATGATTAACTGGAAAGAAATTGCTAAACTTCATGCCATTCAAAAACTTGAAAAAATTATAGGAAACTGGTTTGGTGTCGAATTTTTTTTTACCGACGATCATTTGAATGTACAAGGAAATATTTTAAATAAAGGCTACGATTTCCATAATGATTTCGCCAAAATTCAACTCAATCTTGATTTTGGCAAACAATATCTTAAACAGGACATTGAAAAGGCTTTTCAGGAGCTTCAATCGGGAAATAACGATAAAGACCAATTGAAAAAGGCCATGTATTACGACTCCTTCTTTTCCGGAATTCGGGGAATCGCCGCTCCCATCATCATCCAAGGAGAACTCAAGGGGGCCGTTTTGGCCGCTCCTTACGTTCCAAGTTCTTTTAGCGTCGATGAAGCCGATGCCGTCGTCAAACGCTTGGTTGAATGTGGTGCAAAGCACGAAGATGCCAAAATAGCGCTGGAGGGCCTGGCCAGATTAACCCTTGAGGATAAAAATCGTCTTGCGGAGTTGATCGAATTGGTTGCCGAAGAAGTGGCCACCTTTCATTTAGAAATTACCGTTAGAGAAGAAAGAATCCTAGAACTCAATAACGAATTGGGCTCCAAATACCGCTTTCATAACCTCATTGGAAAATCAAAAAAAATGCAGGTACTCTATCACCTCTTAGAAAAGATTCAAAAATCGGAATCTACCGTTCTCATTCAAGGGGATAATGGAACCGGAAAGGAATTGGTGGCCAAAGCCATTCACTACCAATCTCCAAGAAAAGATCGCGTCTTTGTGGCCCAAAACTGTTCAGCATTCAACGATAATCTCTTGGATAGCGAACTCTTCGGTCACGTTAAAGGCGCTTTTACGGGTGCGATTAAAGATAAAAAAGGACTTTTTGAAACGGCCAATGGGGGAACACTTTTTTTAGATGAGGTCGGGGATACCTCTATGGCCATGCAAGTGAAATTACTAAGAGTCCTTCAGGAGGGAACTTTTCTTCCCGTAGGTGCAACCCAACCCAGAAAGGTCGATGTCCGAGTGATTACGGCCACCAATAGACCCCTTAGAGAAATGATTGAAAAAGGCGAGTTTCGAGAAGACCTCTATTACCGAATCAACGTCATCAATGTGGCCCTCCCCCCTTTACGGGAGCGGCATGAGGATGTGGCCCTCCTCTCCGAATACTTTTTAGAGCAACGCTGTGGAGAGCTTGGAACTCCAACCAAAAGTCTTTCAAAAAGGACACTGGAAAAAATGCTCAATTATTCTTGGCCCGGAAATGTTCGAGAACTGGAAAACGAAATCGAACGCCTCGTGGTTCTTGCCGAGGGGGAGCGGGTTATTATGCCGGAACTTCTCAGTGCAAGAATCACCGACGGTGAAAAAGGCCTTTTTTCTCCCCCGGGAGGAATACACAGCACCCAGGGGACATTAAAAAAGGCCTTACAGGAACTCGAGATCGTGATGATTCGAGAAGGTCTTGAAAGATGCGACTTTAATAAGTCGAGATTGGCCAAGGAACTGGGCATTTCCAGGGCCGGGTTGATCATGAAAGTCGATAAATACGGATTGGATAAGAAAAAGCTCGCCAGTTAGCCTCCCAGCATCCAACCAAAAAATCCCATATAAAGAAAAAAGCGGCGCATCATCGCTTGATCTCCTTACAAGACTCCGCTAGAATCCCCCCATCATTCCCCTCGGAGACTCTATATGAACGAATATGATAGAATGAGAAAGCAAATCCAGCTTTTCAAAAAGTTTCTCATTCCCATTGCCCTCTTTTTCGTCTTGGCCCTCGGTTCCTTGGGCTCATTTTATACGGTTCAGCCCGATGAACAAGCCGTTATTATCAGGCTCGGCCGCTATTCGGGCACCTATGGGCCCGGGCTTCATTTTAAACTACCTTTTGGCATCGATAAGAAGTTTATCGTCAAAACCGAACTCATCCACCAAATGGAGTTGGGGTTTAGGACGACCAATGTCAGAACCGCCAGAACTCAGTACTCCGATAGAAAATTCGATGAAGAATCCCTCATGCTCACCGGCGATCTCAATGTGGCCGATGTGGAATGGGTCATTCAATTTAGAATTGGCGATGCCTTCAAATTTATCTTCAACTCACGAACTCCCGAGAAAAACTTGAGAGATGTGGCCGAATCCATCATGAGGCGAGTGGTGGGAGATAAATTGGTCAGTGACGTTTTGACGACCGGAAAAGCTAAAGTGGCCATCGATTCCAAGAATTTGATGCAGGAGGTTTTGGATAAATACGACATAGGGATCAAAGTCGTGAGTGTCCAGCTTCAAAAAGTTTCTCCTCCCGAAAGCGTCAAGCAGGCCTTTAACGAAGTCAATGAAGCCAAGCAAGAGCAGGAAAAGCTCATCAATCAAGCGGAAGAGCAGTACAACAAAGTGATCCCCAATGCCCGAGGCCAAGCGGAAAAACAAATTTCAAGGGCCAAAGGATATGCGGATGCCCTCCTCAACACGGCCAAAGGAGATGCCCATAAGTTTGAATCCGTACTCAGGGCCTATAAAACGGCACCGGATATAACGAGGAAAAGAATCTATTTGGAAACCATGGAAAAAATCTTCCAAGAAATGGATCAGCTTACCGTCGTCGATAAAGACGTCAAGGGAGTTCTTCCAATCTTTGGAGACAAAATACCGACAAAATAAAAGGCAAATTTATGACAAAAAATATCACCCTTCTCGTCATTGCGGCCCTTTTTCTTTTCCTCAATGCTTCGCTATTCGTCCTCAACGAACACCAACAGGCCATCATCACTCAGTTTGGAAAACCCGTGGGCAAACCCATTACAAAAGCCGGCCTTCATTTCAAACTCCCCATCGTCCAAGAAGTACGCTATGTGGATAAACGCATTCTCAACTGGGATGGAGACCCCAATCAACTCACGACAAGGGATAAAAAATTTATCGGAGTCGATACCACGGCCAGGTGGAAAATCGTGGATGCCCTCAAATTTATCCAAACGGTTCAAAATGAACATGGGGCCAGGTCGAGATTGGATGCGGTTTTAGATGCCAAAACACGCGAGACCATCTCCTCCCATAATCTCGTGGAAGCCGTACGCAACACCAATAGTATCTTCAATGAGTTGGAGTCCCGAAAAGAGAGTGCGAAGGCGGCCGATGTGGAAGAAGAGGTCGTCGGTGAAATCGAAAAGGTCAGTGTGGGAAGGGAGAAAATTAGCCAGATCATTGTGGAAAAGGCTTCGAGTGAGCTTAGAAATTTGGGAATTGAACTGGTCGATGTCCAGTTGAGGCGAATATCCTACGAAAAATCCGTAGAACAAAAGGTTTACGAAAGAATGATTTCGGAAAGAAAAAGAATTGCGGAAAAAATTCGCTCCATAGGACAGGGGGAAAAGGCCAAGATCGAAGGGCGTTTGGCCCAGGATCTTCAACTCATCGAATCCAAATCCTATCGAACCTCTCAAGAGATCAAGGGAAAGGCTGAAGCCAAAGCTATTCAAATTTATGCGGCTTCCCTCAAAAGAGGCCCCAAGTTCTACGAGTTTTTAAAAACCATGGAAGCCTACGAAAAAACCTTTGGAAAACAGGGGAAAAAGGCTAAATTTATCCTCTCTTCGGACGCCAAATTTTTGAAATACCTGGACTGAATCGGTTTTCCTGACAGCAAACGTCGGATATGCCGGATCTCACACCGGATCGGTTAAAACCTTTTTTGACGAAATGATCTTCCTTCTGAAAGAATTAAAGTAGGTCTTTTAAACAAAAAGAAAAAAGAGGAGTGCTCATGGAAGTTATCACCATAGCAAACAATAAGGGCGGCGTAGGTAAGACCATGCAGGCCTTTCAACTCTCAACCCATTTGGCCAATCAAGGGCATCGAGTGTTGGCCATCGATCTCGATTCCCAAGCCAATCTCTCCACCACCTTGGGAATCAATATCCAAAGGACATTGATCCCCGAATGGCTTATTGGAGATATAGAGACCCAAGAGATTATCCTTACGAGCGAGGGCAAGGGGAAACTCTTTGAGTCTCTTTCCATCATCCCCTCTTCTCGCCACCTGGCCAATATGTCAAAACTCCTCATTCT
>JAPONP010000052.1 GCA_026713835.1 Bacteriovoracales bacterium | reverse complement strand
TTCCTTTCCTTCTCCTCGTTTTCTCTATTGGCCACCGAATCCCTCGAATCAAAATATGAGGCCCTTTCCCCCTATCACGATTACATCAGGGTTTATATGCCCGTCAAAGATTCCAAGGGCGATCTCTCCATAGAGCTTGAGGATAACTCGAAACCTTTTAACGATCTCTTGCGGGAAACCAAACGCCGTCACAACGTCAAATCCTCCAAGTTTCTAAGTTCACCTCTTGGAAAGCGCTATCAGTCCATGAAAAATTTTATGGAGGCCCATCAAACATTCATGAAAATTGATGATCGTTTGAAATCCTGCAAGTCGGGAAACCCTTGGTCTATAGGGGTTTCGGGAAGTATGAGAGGAGTTTTAGATCGAGTGTCGGACAATGTTTTGGCCCACACCGAGAGGGAAAACCCTGAAGGCTGTGGGCCCTTAGAGCGAGAAAGTATTCTCGGCGATAAAAATTTTGGATTTATCTCGAGGACCCTCGAAAACCAGTTGGAAAATGAGTTGTTGCTGGATGCGCTTCAAAGGAGCCTTGAGGCCCACTTCACTTTTGCGAGAAGATTTGGTCTTCGCACCGGAATACCGAAACTTTGCCGTGGAGTGGTGGGGCAGCAAAAAGGTCTTTTGCCCTGGGGAAAAAAGGGGGATGTTCAAGGGGATGTCTGTAGCGATCAGGATAAGGCCCTTTTACGGGAGATATTTAAAAAACAAATTGCCCACGCAGAGCGTCCCGGTATCGCCACTTCGACCACGGTGGCCAATGACTTAAGTTCCCGTTTGGAGCGACTCAATCCCATTTTGGAATCCTACAATCTCGAAAAAAAGAAATTGAAAGAGCAGTGGAAAAAAGAAGATGATGCGATCGACCCCAAGGTTAAATCCCGTTGGGAATATATAGATGGTACACTCCCGCAGAAAAAGAAAAAACGAAAGGCCACGTTGAAAAGATTAAAAAAGCAGACCCTTGACGACTACCAACGTGCATACAGGGCGCTTCATAGCGGTGCCTTGGGCAATCTCTTGCAAACCGATGCCGTCAAAAAGGCCAGCGGTATTGAAAAATTGGAGGAGTTAAGACCCAAGGCCCTTGGGCTTTTTGGCTCGCAAGAGAAGGTTCTAAAAGATGTGGAAAGTGATCTTCCCTTGCTCTCTTCAATCGATACCAAAGCGGCCGAAGAGGCGATGGAGGAGGCCTTTTTGCGAACCAAGAGTCAGGTTCAAGATCTTTTGGAAAGAAGAAAAGGGTCAAAGGATAGGGATGACCGAATCCCGACCCCCATACGGGGTTTTTTGGAAAAAAGAAGGCAAGATAAAAAGAGAAGGGATAATCTCGTTCATTTGATGACGACCAATCCCGCTTCCGTACGAGAAGTCCTCACGACTAATCCCTCCTACGCCGATACCATCTGTTCCGTGACGAGGGATTGGGCCCGTGGGCAAGGAAATCGAAAGGTCGCCAAAGTAGGAACCTATATCGTAATGATAGGAGGAACCGTGGCCGCTGCGGTTGCGAGCGCAGGACTCGGGACTCCGGCGGTTATTGGAGTGGGGGCCGGGGCCGCCGGGGTCTTTGCGGGAGTCGATTACGCTTTTGAAAAAGGTGCGGCCTCAAAAAATCGCCGCTTGCAAGCGGCTGCCCTCAATGCCTATTTGTCCGAAGTGGGCGACGACAAAAGTATCGAGCAAATTAGAGAGTATTGGAAAAAATCGTTGGAGCAAGATCAATACGCCAAAATCGCCCTGGGGTTTTTGGGCGTGGATACCCTTCTCTTTCCTCTGGGGACGGCTAATCGGGGTGGGCGCGCCCTTCTTCAAAGCAGAAAGCTATTTCACCGTATTGCAACGGATAAAAGATCCCTTGAGGTGTTTAAAAAGTGGGTGCTTGAGGGAAATAACGAGGAAAAAATAAAGGGACTGCTCACATTTACGGCCAAGCTTCCCAAGAGCAAACAAGATGAACTCCTAAGATCCTTTGAAGTCGCAAGGCGAAGATCGCAAAGCCTCGACGATTTTCTAAGCTCAAGACTGGCCAGCCCGACTTTTAACCGAAGAGAGAAGGTCGCTCTCAGAAAGATCATGGGCGACGATGCCGGCATTGACCCCAAAGTCAAACAACTCATTGAGGGAAAACTTTCAAAGGAAAAGATCAGTGGTTTCAAGATGATGGCCAGATCAAAGACCTTGGATAATCATACCATACCTTCAAAGTATTTTGAAAACACTTTAAAGGATGCAGGATTTAGCAAGGAAGAGATAGCAAAAATACTCAGTTTGGATAAGGTCGAACACAGTCAATTGGCGGCCAATCTAACACTTAATCGAAAACTCAGTCAAAAAGAATCGGACGCTATCGCAAAGGTGGCAAAAGATAACGACCCCCTGTCGACTAAACACGTGGTGACGTTGCGAGAGGCCGGATTTGACCACAACGATATAGACAAATTGATGAGGGAGACATTCGGAAATAATCTCTTCATGACTTTTCTCAATGACTCCGGAATGAACCTGGCCGTATCCAATGTGGAAAGAACGATCAAACGAAAACTTGGCCGTGTAGAAAAAGAGGGGATCGCTAGGGCCTTGAGAACGACGAATCGCTCAGGTGGTCAAGGAGAATTGGGCTTGCGGGCCCAGATTTTGAAAGAATCGGGGTTTAGCGATGCAGAGGTAAAAACCATCATGACAGAGGCGTTTCAGATTAAAGAATGGAAGCCGCTCGCTGTTAGTCAAAAGGAATCTTTCCATGCCAATTGGAGTTCGGCCGCTTTTCGTCGTGAAACGATGGCGAGAGCGG
>JAPONP010000051.1 GCA_026713835.1 Bacteriovoracales bacterium | reverse complement strand
GTGGTTTTGTGTTATAACGGAGAAGTCTCCAACTATATCGAGCTTAAAAAAAAATATAAACTCGGCGACAAATACCATTTTAAGGGGTCTTCCGATTCGGAAGTTTTGATCTATCTCTATAAGGAGAGAGGAATCGAGTTCGTAAGTGAACTCACGGGAATGTTTTCTTTTTGCCTCTACGATAAGGCCTTGAAAAAGGCCTGGCTCGTAAGAGATTTTTTTGGCATCAATCCCCATTTTTATGCGGTTTCTAAAGAGAATATCTATTTTGCTTCCGAGATCAAGGCCCTTTTAGAAGTTCCGGGCCTCAATCTCGATATCAATCGACAGGGCATCTTTGATTTTCTCACCTTTGCCTATATTCCCGGTGCCCAAACCCCCTACCTTGGGATCAAAGAGCTTAGAAACGGACAGATGATGGAAATCGATCTCAGAAGTGGACGGCATCGGCTCCGCTATTATTTTAGGCCAAAATACGAAGTCGATTACGGTATCCCTGAAAAAGAGGCCTCAAAAAAAGTCTATGACTTACTTCTAAGCAGTGTGGAAAGAAACCTTAGATCCGACGCTCCCATCGGAACCACCCTTTCGGGAGGTGTCGATACCAGCGGCATCACTTGCCTCATCAGGGATTTGGGAAGAAGCCAAGACTTTCACACCTATTCCATCAAAATGGGTGAATCGAGCTTTGATGAATCCCATTTTCAACGACTCGTGGCCAAGGAATGTGGAACCCAACATCACGAAGTCCTCGTGACGCCGGAACAGGTTATTGAAAATTTTTATGAATCTGTCGCTTATTTGGATGAGCCCAATGGAAATGGGGCCACCGTCCCCTCCTATATTTTGGCCAAAGAGGCCAAAAAGAACGTGGATGTTCTTTTGTCGGGAGAGGGGGGCGATGAGGTTTTCAACGCCTATTCTGTTTATGCGGCCTGGAAAATTGCCAAATACTATAAAAAACTTTGTCCAAAACTTTTAAGGAAGATGATTTACCATGGCGTCCACGCCCTTCCAAGCGATTATAGAAAGCTCAGTTTTGATTTTATGGCCAAAAGATTTACGGAAGGATGCGAGCTTCATCCGGGCATTGCCCATATCTATTGGCGTCACCCCTTCACCAATACAGAAAAGGAATCGATCTGTTCCTTTTCCGATCAAGTGACTTCCACCGATGAGAGGATCGTGGCCTTATTCGACGAGTACTCCCATACGGAAGAACTCAATAGAATCTCGATGTTGGATATGGAACACTTCATAGTGGATGATCTTCTCGTCAAAAACGACCGTATGTTTTTGGCCCATGCGGTCGAATCTCGCTTTCCCTACCTCGATAGACTTCTCTTCGACTATGTTTCCACCATTTCTCCGGGACTTCGCTTAAAGGGACTTCGAGGGCGCAATATCCAAAAAAACGCCTTGAGCAAGACGCTGCCCCCTCAAATTCTAAAAAGGGGCAATTATGGACTGGAAATGCCCCACTCCCTTTGGATCTTCAAATCCTTTAGACCCCTTTTTGAAAAATACCTCAACAAAAAAACCATCGAGGCCACGGGGCTTTTTTCTTGGGAAAAGGTGCATCAAGTGTGGCAGGCCCATCTTGCCAAAAAACGAGATCACGGTCGAGGTCTTTGGTGCCTTCTCGTTTATCTCGTTTGGCACGAAATGTTTATTGAGAAAAAGACCTATAAATCCTATCTTAGACAGACGATTTTATGACAATGGCAGATGATTTCATGAAACACTCCACTTTAAAATCAGGATTTGGAAATAACTTTAAAGATTACCTTCAAAGATCATTCGATAAGACTCGGCTCGATCAAGCCCAAGAATCTTTGAGCGATTTTTTAAAAATGGAATCGTTTGAGGGGAAAACATTTTTGGATATAGGCTGTGGGGCCGGAATTTTTTCCCTCTCCGCACTCAATTTAAACGCATCCTTTGTCCATAGCTTTGATCTAGATGAAGAATCCATCGAATGTAGTGAACAACTTAGAAAACAATACGATATTAAAGAGGAGCGGTGGAAAATTGAAAGAGGCAATATCTTGGATAGGGCCTATGTGGAATCCTTGGGATCATTTGATTTGGTTTATTGTTGGGGCACCGTCCATCACACGGGACAAATGTGGCAGGCCATTGAAAACTCTCTTAAACTCGTCAAAAAGGGAGGCCTTATCTATTTTGGCATTTATAATGACGCCGATCATTTCGGCCTTTTCCCGGACGGACGCTTTGGGAGTTCAAGATTTTGGGCCCATATCAAGAGATTTTTCTTTCATTGTCCCAAAATCGTGCAAAAAACCGTAGAATACGCTGCCATATCGGCCATAGTTCTCATCTATACTTTAAGTTTTCAAAATCCTTTCAAAAAAATTAAAGAGCATGGCAAGCGAGGGATGACCTGGAGAGTAGATCTCAAAGATTGGCTGATTGGATATCCCTACGAATACGCTTCCCCCGATCGGGTTATCAATTATATGCTTTCCAAGGGTTTTACCTTAAAAAATATAAGGACGAATACGGGGCTTCTCACCAATCATTATCTTTTTTGCAAGGCTCCGAGTATTATTAAATGAGTTTAAAACTAAAAAACAAATATGACTTATCAATTGTCGTTCCCCTATTTAACGAAGAAGGGAATGTTTTGCAAATGGTTCAAGAGGTCACTACAGCTTTAAACTCTACTTCCTACCAATACGAAATAGTTCTTGTTAATGACGGATCGACTGACAACACGTTACCCGAAGCTGAAAAAACGGCCAAGAAGTTTGGAACCGTCAAAGTCATCTCTTTATCCAATAACCTTGGCCAAGGTCTTGCCATACATAAAGGCCTTGAATCCTCTCAAGGGCAATATGTTTGTTTTCTTGATGGAGACGGGCAATTTGACCCTTCCGATATTTTGACCCTTTTTGAACGACTCACCAAAGACGGGCTTGATTTTATCTGCGGTCTACGACAAAACCGAAAGGACTCTTTTTTCTTCAACCATCTCCCCTCAAGGGCCGGCAATGCCTTTATCCGATGGATGTTTAAGACAAATTTTAAAGATGTCGGATGTGCACTCAAAATCGCACCTCGAAAACAACTTCT
>JAPONP010000050.1 GCA_026713835.1 Bacteriovoracales bacterium | reverse complement strand
ATGTTGGAGCGAGAGCTTAAAGCACCCAAAACTCCCTCAAAAAACAATGCGAGTCGGCGTGGACAGATTGTCGCCGGGCCTAAAGGGCGTACCATCTCCGCCGCCGTCAAAAGGGAGGTTTACGACGGAAAATGCAATCATTGTGGAGTAAGATACGGTCTTGAATACGATCACATTCAAAAGTTTTCCCACGGAGGCAAGAGCAGTGCGGATAATTTGCAAATGCTTTGCCGCTCCTGTAATCAAAGGAAGGAAATCATCGCTAGACAGTCCGATTGTTTCCTCTGATTTTTTATCATCATGCCGCCCCTTAGGGCTATTCCAAAAATTGCCCGTGTAGTTTTTGAAGGACATCCCGTGCATCGCTTTCATCCACGAGAAAGGAAAAGTTATGCTGTCCGGCCCCACTGCAAAGAAGCCTGATATTGACGGAAGAGACCGTATTTAAAATCTTGGCCGCTAGCCCTGCGGTGTGGTTGATTTGATTGCCGATCAAGCTCACGAGCCCATAGCCGCTCTCCACGTCCACCTTGCCGAGAAGGGAAAGATCGTCGATCAAGGCCTTGTCGTCCAAAAGGTCGTCGCCCAGGGTGATGGAAACGGAGATTTCCGACGTGCTCACCAAATCCACGCTCACCCGATGCTTTTTAAAGGCCTTAAAAATATCGTGGAGGTAGCCATAGGTGCTCACCATGCGGGGAGTGGAGAGGGTCAAAATGCTTTGCCGCTCCCTCAAGGCCATGGCCCGAATGAGGGGTCTTGCGGTGGTTTCCCGCTTGACCCAAGTGCCCTTTTTCCCCAAGGTCCAATCACCGGAGGAATCCCCGACGAAGATGGGGATATCCTTTCTCATGGCCGGCCACACCGTGGAGGGATGGAGAACCTTGGCCCCAAAGGTGGCCAGTTCTGCGGCTTCCTCAAAGCTGAGCTCTTCCAAAGTCTTCGTCTTCGAGCAAAGGCGAGGGTCGCCGGTGGCCACTCCCGGCACATCCGTCCAAATCTGAAGCTCATCCGCATCCACTCCCTCGGCCAAGAGGGCCGCGGAATAATCGCTCCCCCCCCGCCCCAAGGTGGTGGTCTGCCCCTCGAGAGTCGATCCCACAAAGCCCTGGGTGACGAAAATTCTCCCCTCCCCCAAGGGGTCTTTGAGCCTTACGGAACAGCGGAGGGATATCTCGGACAAGAGGGGCAGGGCCCGCCCAAAGCGCTCGTCCGTTTTGAGGACTTCTCTCACATCCAACCATTCTACGGGACGATGGAAAATCTTACGGGCCTGTGCCGCTACGAGGGTGGAGGAAAGGAGTTCCCCCATGCTCAAAAGGGCGTCTTTGGCCCAAGGGGAGAGGTCTTCTCCCAAGGCCTTGCCCTTTTTGAGTACGGTCCGACCCTCCTCTACAATCTTGTCCAACCTCTCCAAAGTCTCCCTATCCGTCGTCCCCAAGTTGCGGGCCAAGAGATGGTGGCGTTCGCCTATTTCGCCCAAAATCTCCAAAGCCCGGGCCCATCCGCCCTCTCCCAAAGGCAACTGAATCAAGGAGGCGATGCGATCCGTGGTTCCGGCCGTGGCCGACACCACCAAAAGGCCCAGACCCTCTTGTTTTTCGGCCAGGGCGAGGGAACGTGTGATGGCAGGCCCATCGCCCAAGGAGGTTCCGCCGAATTTGGCCACGATCAATCCCATAGGCCCCAGTATGGACAGGCCCATGGAAAAAGTCACCTAAATGGTTGACAGGGCCCATTTCCTGTTATTTTTTCTTACCCAACAGAAAAAGAGGGAGAAGACGAGATGGCCAAAATTAAAGTGGATATGGACGGCAAATCCTACGAGTACGACTGCAATGAGCAGACCACCCTCCTCGAACAGGCCTTGGCCCAAAAAATCTCTCTTCCCTTTTCCTGCATGAGCGGGGCCTGCACCACTTGTCAGGCCAAGCTCATCAGTGGAGAAGTGGATATGGAGGATCATTCGTCTTTGGACGACGATGAAGTGGAACGAGGCCAAATCCTCACCTGCCAGGCCAAACCCTTGTCGGATTTCGTTCATGTGGAAATCGAATAGGGATGAGCATGAACGACCAACCGAGTTCCGGGCTGACCTATAGGGATGAGAAGGGTGTGGAGGTCAAAACCGCCCTCTTTTTAAAAAATAGGGGAAGTTGTTGTAAAACGTCCTGCCGCCACTGCCCCTACGGCTTTACCCTCAGGAATAAAGGACTCCAGTTTTCCGATTACGACCCGAATCTTAGGTCTTTGGCCGAAACATTTTTGGGATCACCGAAGGAAAACCCCGAAGGGGATATCGCCGCCTCTCTCCTGGCCGATGGATTCGGGAAATCCAAGAAGAGCTCTCCTCTGGAAACCCATTCCCCGAAAGCCCTTAAATTCGTCCTTCTGAAGGGAAGAAAGATCGGGCTCATAGCGGTTTCTAACATTAGGGTTGTGGATCTCTTTCTCCATAAGCACTACAGAGATCAGGGAATCGATATCCCCACGGTGGAATCCTTTTACTTCTCCTAGGCCCTAAGGCCGATGAATGGACTTTCCGAAGAGTGGGGAATGAGGGAGATCAAAAATGAGAGATAAAAGAGTCCACGACCTCGGCGTCCTCCTCACAAAAATTATAAGTGAGACCAACGGCATTTCCTTAGCCGACACCTTGGAAATAGCCGCTCATTCCCTTTTGGCCAAAAATAGGCCGGGTCTCAAGCGAGATATTCAACATTTTAGAAAACTTTTGGCCAACTTCCAACAGGATCAAGCCGACATCAAAACCTTGCTCGAACACCCGGTTTCCTTGGCCTTGGAACAATTTTTTCGCCGCTTTCCCCTCAAATACCGAGAAGACCATATCCACCTCACGGGTTCCCTTTCGGCCGAATTTATCTTTCCCCGTCTTAAAAAACTTCTTCAAGGCCCTAAAAAAAATATCATCAAGGCCAAAATTATCGAAATATACGGCAAAGAGGCCCTTCCCATCAAAAGTGTTGAAGATGTGGATCGCCTCATCCGACTCCAACACGACGAATTTTTTGAAAAATATCTCAACATTCTCCTCCTTTCCAAATTGATCCTCACCAACCGAAAGGCCCATCACGATGCGGCCTACCACCTGGCCGACGAACTCTATAACAAATACAACGTGGGGTTTATCCGCTTAAAATTTTCTTTCTCTCGCCACTCATCCAAAAAGGAAGAGGAAATACCCGGACTTGAAAAACTGACCTCGGAAGACATCACCCTCGGACTCTATGAGGGATTTAAAAAGTTCCAACAAGAACATTCGGATTTTGACTTTATCCTCTCCCCGAGCTTTAGAAAGGAAGAGCATTTTTTCGATGCAGAAAAATTTAAATCCAAAAGAGAACATTTCGACCATCTCATCTCAAGAATCATCAAGCTCATCTCCAAATACCCCTTTCTCAAGGAAAAGATGGTGGATGTGGACACGGTGGGAGACGAGCGAGGCCTTTACCGCAAAACCCATTTTGAACAGATGAAGCATGGACTTCGCCGCCTTCAAGGGCAAGGGTTTCAAATTCGCTCCCACCACGGAGAGATTTGGCACACCTTGAGAAAAGGAGTCCAAGCCGTGGATAACGCCCTCAATATCTGGCATATCGATACGTTGGAACACGGCCTTTCCCTGGGGATCAATCCCAACTTCTATTACCACATCCTCTTTGAAAGGGTCATTGGGGAAAACTCCCAAGGCCATCCCCTCAAAGAGGGGCATACGGATTATCACGAAATCATGGAAATGGAATGGGCCCACGAAAGCATCAGAGATAAACTCATCAAGGGGGATAAACTCTCTCAAAAAGAAATCCTCTCTTTTATCGATACAAAATCCAACACGGCACGGGAGGTGGAGTATTACCAACACGACATCCTCAATCGACTCATCGATAAAAAGGTCACGGTGGTGGCCCTGCCCTCATCCAATAGTCGCCTAAGCTATTTTTTCCCCGACCACAAAGACCATCCCTTTTCCTGGTGGGAAAAAAAGGGGCTTCGCCTGGGAGTCGGGACGGATAACTACATCGCCCTGGGCACCGGTTTCATCCAAGAAATGTTGATTCTCCTCTATACGGACTCCCAAAATCTCAAGATCACCAAACTCCTTATGGTCGTCACGGGAGAGACCAGAAGGCCTTATCTGGGCCAACTCCTTTGGTCCATGAGGGCCCCCGCCCCCGGCTCCAAAAACGACGACTCCTCATCCGACTCCTAGCACTCCGTCCACCTGCGCTCCACGACACTACGCGCGCCGGGAAAGACTTGGACAAAAAGGGGGCATCATGGTTTATAAAAAGAGGGGGGATGTGAAACGACGCTTTGGAGCTTTCCCTTGAATAAAAGACAACTTCAAAAAACCATTCTCTCCTATCCTCCCCTCAAAGATTATCTGGGGGATGACGACTCCAAGAAAAAGGCCTGCCTTAAAAACCTAGACGAAATAGCGTCCCATTACTCCACCACTTTTATCAAAAAGATCAAACCCGTCGTGGATATGATCTTGTCCAAAATGTACGACGGGATCAACCTGGAATACCCGAATGATCTCGACCTTCTCCGACTGTCCAAAGAAAACAACCTCATCTTTGTTCCCAACCATCAATCCCATGTGGACTATATCGCTCTCAATTACGCCTTCTTTCTTAAGTACGGCCCTAAAGTTCCCATCCATATCGCCGGCGGGATCAATCTCAATATCTTTCCCATTGGGCCCATCTTTCGCAAACTGGGCTGTTTTTTTATCCGCAGAACATTTTCCGGCAATCGCAATTATCGCTATACCTTTGAGGCCTATATCTACGTCCTCCTCAAACAGGGAACTCCTATCGAATTTTTCTTTGAAGGGGGGCGATCGAGGACGGGAAGACTCATGCCCCCAAGGTTTGGCCTTTTCAATATGATCCTCGATGCCCACCGCATCCTGCAAGAGGAGGGGCACAAACGCCCCCTCCTCTTCGTCCCCGTCTCCATCATGCATGAGTTCGTTCCCGAAGAAAAATCCTTGACCCGAGAATTGGGGGGGAAAAAAAAGAAAAAGGAATCCGGTGCCCAACTCATCAAACTCTTGCGCATCTTCTCCAAACAATTTGGCACCATCCATATCAAAGTGGGACGTCCGATCTCCAAAGATGAAATTCAAGAACAAGATCCTCACCAAAGGGTTTATAAATTGGCCTTTAGGTGCTATAGGTCCGTAGGGGCGGGAATGAGCCTGACCCCCACATCCCTTCTGACCCTTATCATGATGGACGCTCCCTCCGGGGCCTTGACCTACGAGAGCATCCTCAAAAAGACCAAGGATATTCTCGATTACTGCGAACGATTTGAAGTCCCGACCACCTCGACGTTGGGGAAAGGTGATAGGGAACGAACCATGAAAAGGGCCCTCGAACTTTTGCGAAAAGACCAAAAGATCAAACCGATCCAAAAGGACTCCCTCAATAGAACATTCTATGTGGTGGAAAGCGATAGAAGGCTTGAGTTACTCTATTTTAAAAACTCCATCCTTCATCAATTCTTGACTCCCTTTCTCATCAACTCCATCTTCATCAAGATGATCGACGGTCGGGCCTCGACTGTCGATCAACTCAAATCCATTCTCAAAGAACAAAGGGACCTCCTTAAATATGAATTTTACCTTCCCGACGCGAGCGAAATCATTAGAAAGGCCTTCGATATCATCCACCATGCCATAGGAAGAAAGGTCACGACCTTTGGGGAATGCTTTGAGCTGAGTCCCGACGAACTCTCCAAAGCCGTCAAAGTCATCCACCCCTTTACCTCGGCCCTCAACTATATTTACGAAGCCCATTATGTGGGCTGCTTGGGCCTCAAACATTTGGGTAATGTCCCCTTCACGGAAAAAAAATTTTTGGACACGGCCAAGGCCATCCACGAGATCGAACACCAACACGGCCGACTCATTAGATTCAATGAAAGCTACTCCGTCCCCCTTCTCAAAAATGCTTTAAAGTATTACGAAAACCGAAGCCTTCTCAAACAAGAGGACCCGGGTTTTCTCGTCACGAATCTCGAAGGCATTGATGACCTCATCGATTATCTCACAAAATATCTGACGGAACATCTGATGTTCAATCTCAAAACGCTCCATTGATCCCTTATGTCCTCTTCAATTTCAATAATGACCAAACCCATCCCCAATATGAGACTTCTCACCCTCAAGGGGATTCCCCCAATATCTCCTCTTCTCTTTTGGGAAGGGGCCCAGGCCAAACTCAAGGCCCAGATCGAAAAACTCCCCTTCCTCCGTTTGGTGGAGGCCCCTGCCCATCTGGTCTTTTTCGATCTCCCCCATGAAAAAAAGTGGCCTTTGAATTGGGCCCTTGGGCTTGAGGTTTTAGGTCATGGATCCGTCCCCCCAAATGAGGGGTACGACTTTTTCGATTTTGATGCCGGACAATGTTACGCCCCGGCCACTGCCCTCTCCTCCGACCATATCGGCGAAGAGGAAACCCTCAAGACGGCCCTTGAGATGATTCAAAAACTCAAAGAAGAGGGGGTGGAATTTGAAAAGACTTGGCAAATCCTTTTGGGCATGAACTCTTTGGATATTCAATTCCCTAAATCTCCCTTTGCCCAAGATTGACGTGCAAAACGGAGCCGTTGACCACCGGATGGGTGGCCGAAAAGAGCAGGGTTTCGGCGATCTCTTGAGGGCGAATAAGACGCCCGTAACTATTGGTTTGGGCCATGGATCTTAAGATGTTTTCATCAAGGCCTGCGTGGTCTCTTAGCATCTCCGTATCCGTAAAGCCCGGACAGATGAGGGCCGTATGGACGCCCTTTCCCATCATATCCTGGCAACCGGCCTTCATCATTCCCGCCATGGCGTGTTTGGTGGTGACGTAGCTAAAGGCCTTGGGAACGGCCTTTTCGCTCAAGGTGGAGCCCACGTAGAGAATGGAGTGCCCCGACTTTTCCTTGGCGAGCATCTTGGGAATGATGAGGGCATTGAGCTTGGCCGGGGCCTCGATATTGACGGCCAAAACCTCTCGCAAGGCCTTGGCGTTATCCACCCGGTCTTTTTCCAAGCGAAAAGCATTGTGGATGAGGGTGATTTGTGAGGCCTCGTCCAGGATTGAATCCAGACCTTCCAAGGCCTTTTCGTCAAAGCAGGCCAAGTCCACCGGGATATTGACGATACCTTCCAGGGGACAAGGGGTTCTTGAGATATTGACGACTTTGTAGGAATGATCCAAGAACAATTTTGCCGTGGCCTTGCCGATGCCTCGACTTGCTCCCGTGATGATGAGTAGATTCATTTGTTCTCCCAATCAGTAGGCCAGATCGTCCTCTTTCAAACGCCGATCCCGCCACTTTTGAAATTGTGTGTGAAGTTTTTGATAAACCGGCCCGGGTCTTCCGTCTCCGATTTTATGCCCATCCACTGCGGTGACGGGAACCAACTCCTTGGAGGAACTGGTGATAAAACACTCCCGGGCCTTGAAAATATCTTCGGGTCTCAAGCTCTGTTCTCTCAGTTCAAAGGCCTCTCCCTCCCGGATCAAGGCCCCCAATTTTTGCCGAATGATGCCCAAAAGAAGCCCACTTTCCGGAGGAGGGGTGAGAATCGTCTCGCCTTGAACCACCCAAACATTAAAAGTCGTCCCCTCCGTCACCGCTCCCTGTGCATTAAGCATGATGGCATCAAAAAATCCTTTCTCCAAGGCCTCTTTGAAGGCCATCATATTGTTAAGGTAGTTGCCGCTTTTGATATTGGGGTCGAGGGCATCCACCGCATTTCTTTGCACCCCCGAAATGAGAAGAGAAACCCCTTTCCCGTACCACCAGGAAGGATTTCCCTCGAAGGGACGAACGAAGATCACCACGTTGCCCCTTCCCCCCAAACTCGGATCGAGTCCAATTTCCCCCTCCCCTCTCGTCACCACCCAACGGATATAGGCATCCTCTACGTCCAAGGCCTTCAAAACCCGGAGGGTTTCCGCAAGAAAACGCCCTTCATCCCAAGGCAATGAGATGCCGATGCACCGGGCACTGTGTTGCATCCTCTCCCAACGCTCCTTCCACAAAAAAATCCTTCGCCCGTAAGTATGGGTGACTTCATAGACGGAATCCCCAAATAAAAAGCCCCGATCGAAGACGGAGATATGGGCCTTATGGGCCCCCACAATCTCTCCATTGATGCTGACGAGACCCTTCATGGTTTCGCCACCCATTCTCTCACTCCCCTAAAGCTTTGGCGGTGGATGGGGGTGGGGCCTTGGGTTTGGATGGCCTTTTTATGGGCCTTGGTGGGGTAGCCAAAATGGGATTCAAAGCCAAGATTCGGGTAACGCTTCCCCATGGCCCTCATCAGGTGGTCCCGATACTCCTTGGCCACGATGGAGGCCAGCCCGATAAGAGCGCTCCTGGAGTCTCCTTTGACCAAGGGGATTTGCCTGGACTTGGGAGGGACCTTGGAGGGGGGAAGGGGGGTGGGGCCGTCCACCAAAATGGACCCTTGGGCCCCTTGAAACCGGGGGGCCAAAGACCCTAGACACCGGGCCATGGCCAAAAGAGAGGCCTCTTTGATATTGATCCGATCGATGGTTTCATGGTCCACCTCACAAAGAGTGAGGGACAAGACACGCTCTACGGATATGAGGGTGTTCGGTTTGAGGGAGGGGGTTTCTAGGCCCAAAGAGGTCACGATCTTTGCCCTTTTCGCTGGGGAGAGCTTTTTGCTATCCCCCACCCCCAAATGTTGGATTTGCTTCTCAAAGGCCTCTCGTTTCGCCAGATCGAGATAAAGGCCGCAGGCCACCACCGGGCCTGCCAGAGGGCCGCGCCCCACTTCGTCAAGGCCCACGAGAAAGCGATCCCCCTTCCCCACCCAATCCAAATCTTCGTATGGGAAGGCCATGGGCAAGGCCTTAGTCCTGGCGACTGTAGTCCACGGCGATTCGGGCCGATTTGCCCGAGCGTTTTCTCAGATAGTAGTGCTTGGCCCGACGGGTTTTTCCTCGACTGTCCACCTGGATTTTTTCCACGTTGGGGGAATGGAAGGGAAAGAGCCTTTCCACCCCTATGCCACCGGAGATTTTTCTCACCCGAAAATGACCGTTTAAATCATTTCTTTGTTTGATGCCGATGCAAACCCCTTGAAAGACCTGAATACGGGACTTACTCCCCTCTTTGATCCGCACATGAACGGACAGGGTGTCCCCGGACCGAAAGATGGGGGTCTTGGAAACCCCGGCCTTGGCATGATTTTTTTCCACTTGATCTACGAGGTTCATCCTTCACTCCTTAGACGATCGAGATAGATGGACACGGCACTTCTGACGGAAAGGTGGTTATAACCCCCTTTCCCGTGGCCCAAAAGGGGCGCCAATCGAAAATCGGCCCCATCCACCACTTCTTGGCCCAATCCATAACCAGTACCGAATAATATAAAAAGGGGGCGATTGTCAATGCAAAGTTTTTCCACGAGAGAACCGCATCCTCCGTCGTGATCCCCAAAACGGGCCCCGGTGACGGCCACCAAGGGACGGGTTCCCTCAAGGGCCTCGATCTCCTCCAGGGCCTTCTCCCAAGAAGGGGATAGGGAGACGATGCTCAAGGCCCGGGCCCGATCCGGGTTGTAGGCCTCATTTTTTTCCTCTCTCCAATGCCCCAAAATGTTTCCCAAAAGCCGATGCTGGGCCTTGACCGGGGTGACGATCATATACCTTTCCACCCCATAGGTTTGGCAGGCCCTCGCGATGTCGTGGATGTCGAGATTGGTGACGGAAGAGGTGATCGTCTCGGCCCGCTTATTGCGGACGGGGTAGTGGACGAGGCCCAAATAAATCTTAACCCTTTTCACTTTCCCCTGTCCTTTGGGTTCAAAAGATCGGGACGATACTTTCTCGTTACGGTCAGGGACTCCTTGCGTTTCCACTCCTCAATCCTTTTGGCGTGACCGCTCACGAGGACTTCGGGAACCCCCATCCCCTGAAAGTCTGCGGGACGGGTGTAGAGGGGGTGTTCCAGGCATCCATGGACAAAACTTTCTTGCTCGCAGGAATCCGGGTGCCCCAAAACTCCGGGACACAGACGAAGGGCACTGTCCAAGATGATCGCCGTGGCCAGCTCTCCACCGCTAAGAATATAGTCTCCCACGGAAATTTCTTGGTGGACGTATTTTTCCACAAAGCGTTCATCCACTCCTTCGTAGCGTCCACAGATAAAGATGGGGTCCTTTTCGAGAGGGTCCATCAACTTCTTGGATAAATGAAAGGCCCCCTCCTGATCCCAAGGTCGCCCTCGGGGAGAGGGAAAGATGACGTGAAAGTCCTCAAGGGCTTTATCGCTGAGGCGAACGATATCTTCCAGGGCCTTGTACAAAACATCGGCCCTCATCACCATCCCCTGGCCCCCTCCATAGGGAGCGTCGTCCACCCCTTTAAAATCCGTGGGATCATCCCCTCGCAAAAGAATGGTCTTGAGCTCGAAAGGTCCTTCCCGAAAGGCCCTCCCCACCACACCCTTCTCTGCCAAGGGGGTCAAAAACTCGGGGAAAAGGGCCAGCACCCAAATGGTCCTTACGGTTTCCATGTTTCCCATGGTTCCCATGGATCTAGGCCCTCACTCAAGGAACTTGGGCCTGGTCAAGCGGATCACGCCCGAAGCCACGTCATGGCCCAAAACGAAGGGGGGAGCAAAGGGGATGTCCAGTCTTTGGCCCTCCCAGTCCACCTCTAAAACCGTCTGGGCCCCATTTTCGTAGGTACTCACGACCTCTCCCACCCGCTGCCCGGAAGAATCCAAGACCCCAAGGCCTGCCATATCGGCCACATAGATTTCCCCCTTTTGAAGGGGCGCCAAATCCCCACGACTCATATAGAGAGACGACGAGACGAGCTTGGCCGCCTGATCCCGATTCTCCACCCCTTTAAAGTAGCAGATCACCCGAGAACCGAAGCGAATGTCTCGAATCTCAAAATGACGGGGGGGGGTTGGGGAGGAGGGTGAGGAAGAAGGGGGTCTTAGAGAAACCGAAAGCCCGGGTCTTAAAGAGGATGTGTCCTCGTTAAAAAGGCGAAGGGTCAGCCCACCCTTGATCCCATGGGGACGGCCGCAATGACCTAGGTGAATGGGCCTTTCCCCTTGCATACCGAATTTTATTCGATGATTTCCAAAACCGATCGTTTTTTGAGTTTGGTCGAAGCTGCGTTGAGGATAGTCCGAAGGGCACCGGCCGTTCGCCCATGCTTGCCGATCACCTTTCCCAAATCCCCCTTGTCCACTCTGAGCTCCACGACGGTGGTCTGCTCTCCTTCCACCTCGCTTACCTGTACTCCTTCGGGAGCATCCACCAAGGACTTGGCCACATGTTCGATGAGATCTTTTAATTCACTCATAGCAATTCTCCTGCACTAGATTGTCCACTAAAATTATGATGAAAGATCGATACCATTCTTTTTAAAGAGGGATGTCAGGGTCTCGGAAAGAACGGCCCCTTTTCCAAGCCAGCTTTTGATGGAATCGGTTTTCACATCCCAAAGAACTTGCTTGGAATCGTTCGGGCGATACTGGCCCAATTTTTCCAAAAACCGACCGTCCCGAGGCATCCTGGAATCGGCCGCCACGATTGTATAGAGGGGGCGTTTGGCCCTTCCTACCCGTGCTAGCCTAATTTTGACCATAGCGATCTCTCCCTCGGCCCACCCCCTCCTCATTATTAACTAGAGAAGAACAGGGGGCTCAAGCCTTCCTTTTTAGGGCAATACGCCTTTGAAGTCAACACCGAGTCCAAAAAAAGTTGCACTGCATCCCAAGGGCCTTTTGGGAAAACCGAACCCCCATTGCCACCAAAACTGGGCATTTTCCCAAAATCCGAAGGAGGTGGAGAAAGGCCCTCCTTTTCGGGTCCCTCTTTTTCCATAAAAAATCAAAGGGATAACACCTGTGCAGGCCCTCTCAAGTCCTTGGGGTAAAAAACCTAACTTGCGATCCTAGGCCACTGTTATAATCAACAAACGAATACATAAAGACAGAGATGAACAAAATAACGGGATTAAATAAACTAGATATTAATTAGGGTCTATTCAAAAAAGCTTGGAACCGATCCTAAGGGAGCTTTAGTATGAAATTTTGCATGAAAAACCACTTTTTTTTGACCATCCTCACGGCGACGTTTTTTATTTCGGGATGTCAGGTTAAAGATCTTTTTTATAAAAAGGTCTATCTCGAAGCCAGTGATATGGAGGTGAGCGAAGATCAAGAACCCATTGAGGTTCCCTATGCCTTGAGTTCTCCTACGGAGGAGCCCATCGTTTTTAGATGGTACACGGAGGACGGGACGGCCAGTTCCGGTGAAGATTATGAATTCGCCTACGGTGTCGTGACGATCGCACCGGGAGAAACCGTGGGCCCCGGCATCATCAATATTACGATTAAAAACGATAACGTTCGAGAAGGTAGCGAGTACTTTAAGGTTCGATTTGTTCCCGAAATCCCCGAAGATACCGAAAGGGAAGGAGAAGAAATCGAAGGGAAAAATATGGAAAAAGAGATTCGCATCGTCATAAGCGACGACGATAAGACCCCGAGTTCACCCCCGACCCCTACTCCGAATCCCGAACCGACTCCTCATCCCGATCCGACCCCCGATCCCGATCCGACTCCCAATCCTCCCAATAACGATATCGATGATGTGGATCAAATCCAAACGGATACCTTCGAGCAATCCAATGTCCAAAGATCGGCCAACATCCTCTGGATCGTCGATGATAGTGGTTCCATGAAAAACGATCAGAGGGCCTTGGGCGATAACTTTAGTTCTTTTATCAATACCTTTGTGAATAGTGCCCAGGGAAATAACCTGGAGTTTAAAATGGGAATCGCCACGACGGATCCGGCCCAGATGACTCGCACCTGGTATAACGCCGATGGATTGACCCACGAAAGGTTAGCGGAGGATAGGTCTGAATTTATCAATCTCTTCAAGAACGAAATTAGAGTGGGAACACGGGGTAGCAATCGGGAGCGCGCTTTCTCGGCCAGCTACAAATTTCTCGAAGCCAACCCTAGATGGCTCAGAAGCTCTGCTGCGAATAATGCGAACTCCATCTTATCGATCATCTACGTCAGTGATGAAAAAGAGCAATCCGGCAATTCGGTGGAGTATTGGATCGATAAGCTCAAGAAGATCAAAGGAGATAATCTCGTCAGACTCTACTCCATTTCCTGTATCTTGAATGATCCCGTCACGGGGCAACCGGTGACCTCCCCCTGCAAACGCCCTTTCTCCCGCAAAGGGCTTGAAGCTCCTCGCTTTATCGAAGCCTCGGGGGCCACCGGAGGAACGACCCAAAGTATCCGAAACGACTTTGGGGCCAACCTTCAGGCTTTATCTCAAAGTATTTACGAAAGCATGAACTCTTTTATCCTTTCAAAGATATTCAAATCTTCCGGCTCAATAGAGGTGAGAGTCAACGGTCGCATAGTTGAGGAAGGTGTCGATTGGACGTACGACTCTGAATCCAATAGCATCAAGTTTCTCCCGGGTAAAACTCCCAATCGAAGAGCTACGATTGAGGTCGAATACAACTACTAAGAGTTCGTTGATAAAGACGATACTTCCACTCTGTTAAATGTTCAAAAAGAGGGGGTCTAACGACCCTCTTTTTTGTTGACCTCATTTGTCGCCTATGAGGTTTATTGCCCATAGGGCCCATAAAACGACATTTCAATGCCTTATCTTATCTCACTTACCGAAAAATAGCTTAAAGTTTTCAATCGCTATTCCGAAACACTCCCTGTCTATCAACCATTTTGGGATAAAAAGGACAAAAAGATGGAAGATCAAATTACGCAGATGACAAGTACAACTTTTTTGGGAAAGCTCGCCGTTTTTATGGAAGAGGGTGGAGTTTTTATGTGGGTGATTCTTGCCTTTTGGTGTTTTGGGGTGGCCATTGCCCTAGAACGCTTCTTTAGCCTTCGTCGCTACGGCATCAAGGGAAAACCCCTTATGGATGAAATCAAAAAATATGTCATCAATAACGATGTGGCCCAGGCCATTGCTTTTTGTTCAAATGCTAAGTCCATTTTGCCCAACGTACTCAAGAGTGGACTCATGAGGGCCAATCAAAGCAAGGAGCAAATCTCCGATGCCGTGGAGGTCAAAATCCTAGAAACCATGCCCAAAGTTGAAAAGAGATTGCCCTCTCTCATTTTGATGGCCAATGTTTCAACTCTCTTGGGGCTACTCGGAACGATTTACGGTCTCACTCAATCATTTGCCGCCGTGGCCGCAAGTGACCCCGCTTCCAAGGCAAAACTTTTGGCCCTCGGGATCTCGAAGGCCATGAATACAACGGCCCTTGGATTGATTTCGGCCATCTCTCTTATGCTGATCCACTCCCTCTTGAGCGGCAAAGCCGAAAAGATTCTATCGGATATGAACGAGTATTCAATAAAGCTAATCGACTTACTCGGAACAAGAAAAGGGGTTTCTTCAAGAGGAGGGGTTTCTTCAAGAGAAGCCGCCTAAAACTAAAGTAAAAAAGAGGACCTTTGTCAAATGAGTTTTATTCCAAATAAAAAACAAATAAAAGGTTCTCATCGATATCGGCTAAATCTCATTCCTATAATGGATGCGATTTTCATCTTCATATTCTTTTTATTGATGTCGGCACAATTTATCAAGTTCAATGAAATTGCATCTGAAGCTCCAAATATCAAGTACTTGGAAGAAGAACAGCAAGGTGAAGATGAACCCCTCAATCTCACCTTGGACTTATTGGAAGATCGCATCGTCGTTAAAATTAAGGCCTCGGGTCAGGTTCAAAAGGTCTTACCCCTTCTTGAGGGGAAGAATGAGTACGATTTAAAGGGACTTTTAAGAGAAATTAAATCTTTAAAAGAAAATCATATAGATGAAACCTTTGTCATTTTAAACCCTCACAAAAGTATCCCCTATAAAAAAATTGTAACCGTTATCGATACGGTTCGCAAATTACCCCATGAAGAACCCGATTTAAGAGGGAAAAATAAAAATGGAGAGATCGTTGAGACGAGAAAGCTTTTCGATCAAGTTATTTTTGAGAACGGGCCTCATAATTTTGCCAATCGATAAAATACAGGATATGAATAATGAAAAAAACGTTACTCCAAAAGATGCCCCCTCGAAAAAAGGAAGTCAACGAAGTCGATATTACTTCTCTTCTCGATGTTTTAGTTATCCTATTGGTCTTTCTTCTTAGCGTCTATAGCAGTTCTCCTTTTGAAGTTGAACTTGCAGAAGACTTAACTCTACCTTTCTCCAGTTCTCAAAAATTTGGGAGTCAGGCCCCCGTCATTCAAGTCGATAAATATAGAAATATATGGTTAGATAAAGATAATATCGGAACGATCGATTTCGATGACTCTAGCGAACATATAGATTTTCTTGCACTTTCTCTTGAAAAGATCAAGGCCCAAAGAGAAAAAGAGGAAGAAGGGAGAAGTCCAAAAAGAAGTACCGCCAGTAATGCCCGTGACAATGACAGAAAAAGAATCAATATTTTACTCGATGAGAATCTTCCCTACGAAGTCATACAAAAAATAATGCATACATCGGCCCTAGAAGGATTTAATGAATTCAAACTCATTGTCCAAGGTGGGCAATAGAAATGAAAATATTTATCTACTTTCTCATATTCCAAAGCCTTATCTATTCGACCGATTCCTTGGGCAACTCTGAAAGGAATAAGCAAAAAAACATCATCAAATTATTGAATGTTGAGAAAAAAATCCTAACCAAAAAATACAAAAGAAATCCAATTCCTAAATGGCGTTGGCATTTGATGAAAATTCAAATGGAAAGATACAAAATCATTCATCAAAAAGAAAATGAAAAATTTGTAAAAACGCCCACTTCTTTGAGGCACAAGAAAGGGAAAGGATGGTTTTTTAAAAAAAGCAAAGCCCTCTATAAAGATATAAAGTTCTTGGGGGCTGGCATTGTTAAAAGATGGCCTCGATTTAAAGAGAACGATCATGTGTATTATTCATTGAGCATGAATGAAATCAATCATAATAATCCTCAAACGATCAAAAGAGATGTGCCTAGATTTCTCAAGATGGCCTTAAAATATACTCATCCAAAAAATCATCCCTTGAGAAAAGCCATCCTCACAGGATTAGCCGAACATTACTATAATCACAAAAAATATGACAAAGCTATTTTCTATTATAAGCGATTGCTTAAGAAAAAAAATAATAAATGGATCACCAAGCATCTCTTTAATCTCTCTTGGTCTTATATGGAATTAAATAAACCTCAAAAAGCTCTAGGTATTCTGGAGCGCACTTGGCGATTAAGTAAAAAAAGAAAAAAAGGGAAACCCGTTTTTATTGATTACAGCAAACAAGCTATGGAAAGTCTTCCTCTCTTCTTTGTTCGGGCCAAAAAAGTAAAAAGGGGTGTTCGTTTCTTTAGCAAGCAAAAAAATTATTCCGGCGATCATATTATGAAGATGGCCAAATATGCGCGTGAAAGAGGCGAATTTGCCACCACCATGACTATCTATAATAGTGCCCTAGAAGAAGAAAAAGGAAGAAAAAATCGAAAAGGCATGATCGGCATTATTCTAACAAAGCTCGATATTTTTGATGAATTTAAAAGAAAAAAAAGATACTTCAACACAACTCAACACCTTGTAAACGATCATCTTAAAAAGCCTATCCCGGAAGATTTGAGACTAGAGTTTCTTGAGAAAACTCAACGCTATATTGCCAAAATGCAAAAGCTTTCCAAAAAATTAAAATTTAAAAACAAAAGATTAACTAAAGATATATTGGTCTATTTCGATTTTCTAAAAAAAATCGATAAAAAGAACTCAGGCGAGTATGCTTTCTATCAAGGCGAAACTTTATTTGCCATAGAAGACTACGATAGGGCCATCCCCTATTACTTTGAAGGGATCAATTTTTATAGAAAAAACCAAAAAGATAATAAGAAAAAAAATAAAGAGACGGTACAAAAAATCTTTGATTCTATCTTTTTATCGTTGGGAAAAAGCAATCTGAATAAAAAAACCTTATTCAAGCGAAGAACGAAAGCCTATCACTACTATTTAGCCATTTATCCGGTAGGAAAACTTTCTTCCAATATCTATCAAAGATTATTCAATAGCTATTTCCAAAAAAAGAAACTCAAGCAATGTAGAAAGACCTTAGCCCGCTACCATAAAAACTACCCTAAAGAGATTCAAAAACAACAATTTATGTTGGCAAAATTATTTGACTATGCCGCTCATAAAAAAGATGTCAACAAGATGCTCTTTTGGATAAAAAAAATGGAAAGCGGCTATCTCTCATTTAATCATACCTATGTAAAGAAGGCCCATAAATCTATTTCCGATATTATTTTAGAGAAGGCCTTTAATGAAAAAGATCTTGCCAAATCCACTGAGTTGTATGAAAGCACTTATAAAAATACCAATTTTACACCGCTCGTTCGGGCCAAAGCGGCATATTTTTTAGGAAAAATTTCTATTTCATCATTAAAAACAAAAGAGTCCACAAAATGGCTCCATCGATCATTAAAAATAATTCCAACTTCACAAATAGATAATTTTGAAAACGATTATCTTAATAATATACAGGAAATGGTCAACCTTCAAGATTTTTCAAACTCTTGGAAATTGGCCGACTCCTTTTTCAAAAAAGCTTGCAAAAATAAAAATAAATTCCATCTCAAAAATGATTTTTTCAATGCGATCGTTCTCTATTCAACAGTGGATGGGAAGGATAACGTGGCCCTGAAAAACTTCAAAAAGGCCAAGGAATGCTCGATAAGAAAAGGGACACAGCTTGCCAACCTTAAGTATATGACTCAATTCTATTTCACTCATAACGAATATGACAAACTCGATCATCTACTTTCGGTGTATGGTCGATACGATAATAAACTTCATCACTTTTTTGCCAAATCTTTTGTAGGTCTATATTGGGATGGCATCAGTCAAGGATCTACTAAAAAAACTAAATACGCCTTAAAACATCTCAATTCCAATCTCCTCTCATCTTTTTCTTTAAATAATTCTTTGACGAAAGAAATTAGAGCTATCATTTCTTTTTCAAAGTTTAAAAAGGAATTAGAGCAAGAAAGTATTACATTTTCTTTCCATAATCTTGAAAAGAAATTCAATGAGGATAATTTTAACAAAGCCCTAGAGGATAACCTCATTAAATTGGAAGAATTGACATCAAAAATCACGGGCCATATCAAAACGGGATATCCACAAATCGTGGCCTACGGACATTACACCCTCTTTAAAAATTATAAAGCCTTCTCAAAAGCCATTCAAAATTTTGATCCCCAAATGGATGACGAAAACTATAAAAAATCCTTCTTGCAATCCATGAGTAATCTTTCAGATAACTTCCTCAAACAATCTGAAGAACAAAGGAAAATCGGGGTTTCCGTTTTTAGGGGAAGGGGTATCTTTTTCCCTAAGGCAAGCAAAATGATCCTAAAGGATGACCATATCATCAACAAAATTGCCTATCGTTACCCCTCATCCCTTTATCCCATGACATTGGATATCCCAAGTTTTTCAAGGGCCCATAAAGCCAAAAAGAGAGGGTCAAAGAAATGAAAATCTTTTCAGTTTTCCTCGTATCATTACAGGTTTTCATTTTCTCCTCATGTTCAAGTGGGCTTAAAATGCGCATAAATAACGCATCGAGAGATTCCTTTAAGGAAGAGAGTTTATTGCGCTATTCTGATGAGCGTTTAAAAAATATACAAGAGGTTTCTCTTAAAAATTTAGCCGATTGCCACCTCGGGAGTGAAGAAGAGGGGCTTAAATCTTTAAGATCAAAAATCTCTTCCCGTAAGGAAAGTCCGGATTACTGGAATCAAGTAGGCCTTTGCTATTTTCTTAATGGGAAGAAAAAAAAATCAATATTTTACTTTAATATGGCCATAAAAAAATCTAAAAAACGTCCCTACTCGCCTGCTCTCAACAATAAGGGTGTCGTTTTCCTCCACCTAGGACACGAGCGACAGGCCTTGGGACTATTCCGCAAAGCCGAGAAAGGCAATAAATCGCTAAAAGTCCCTCTCTTTAATATGGCCCAAGTCTATTTACGTTTTCATCTTTTGGCCCCTGCAAAAAAAATCCTGATCGACTTGCATCGTAAAAACCCCCGAGATACTCACGTCATCTATTCTTTGGCCTCTTTGCATCTTGCCGAAAACCAAGATGAGAAGGCCCATGAGCTTTTTCAATCGGTCCCTTCAGATGATTTGAAGTTTCCCCATATCGCACTTCTTCGATCCATGCTCTTTTATCGAAAGGGAGAGTATAAAAAAGCCATCTCGACTATAGATGACAGTTCAACAAAATGGTCAACTCCCTTTAATTCCAATCTTTCAACATTAAAAAGAGTTGCTAAAGATAGAATAGAAAAAGAAAAAAAGATGGAAAAAAGAAGAAAGCAAATCGAAGAACAGATCGTGAAAAATAAGACAAAGCAAAAACAAGCTGAACAAGACACGGCAACTGCCCCTCAAGGAGATCAAGCGAGAAGTATTGCAGAAGAAACTAGCGACTCTAAAAATGAGCCGAAAAAATCTGGCGGCAATAAAAAAGAAGTCCAAGAAAAGATTTAAAGGCAAAAACAAGGAAAGAAAAAATGCTTGATAAAAAAGAAACACCCCCCATAAAAGAAAATCATTCCAAAGAAACCCCTGAACTCATTATCTATAATTCAGGGATGCCCTCTAAAAGGTTTTCATTAGAAGAGGGGAATATAAGTATTGGAAGCCACGAAGAATGTCTTATTCACCTCAAGGATCCTTCTGCATCGCCCGTCCATGCCTGCCTTATCGTTGACGAGAAGGGACAAGTTGACGTTTACGACCTCAATTCAAAAAACGGAACATTTATCAATGATAAAAAAATCACAAAAGGGGAGTTAAGACAAGGAGATTCATTAAAAATCGGAAGATCAATACTGGGCCTAGAAAAGAAAAAAACCGAGATAGAAGCCGATGCAAAAACCGAAATCAAAAAAGAAGGCCCATCAATACCTATCTCTAATGAAAAATCGACCCTAAGAGAAATCGACGGTGAACTTTGCGATATTATTTTCGATGATAGCTCTTTTAAATACTTTGATTCTCTACCAACGCAAAATCGGGAATTTAAGGATCGATCTTATATCGATTTTGATGATGAAAAAGATAGAAACGAAAAAGATATATATGATATCGTTGAGAAAAAATATAGAGATCAAGACAAAGATCAACTCCCATCATCGCTCGAAGTCACCATTTGTCTTAACGGCCATATCCTTTCCGTTGACTATCTTCCTTTAAATATAAAGAGAACTCATCACCTCTATGGATTGGATCAAGGCGCCATTCATGTTGACAAAAATTCCATTGAAATTAAAAAATCATCCGAAATAAAGGCCAGATACCTTGTTCAAGAAGATGCTTCTCACGATAGCCCTCCCGGTAATGTTTTTAAGGTCAATGAAAAAGATATTCTTTCCCTTGAATGGAAGGCCACCCAAGTTTTTATTCGCCACTCCTACACTCCACCAAGATTAAAAACTTCACCCTTTTTTATGGACGAATCCCAAGAGAGGAAAAAAAGCAATCTCATTTTTGCGTCCCTTCTAAGCATTGCTCTCCTTCTTCTCTTTGTCGATACCCCAAAGGAAGAAAAGAAAGTCAAAAAAATAAGCGTGATTTACAAAATGAAACTCCCACCGACCCCGCCCACACCTCCTACAGAAATACCAACGGTTTCAAAGCAAGAACCGGCCCCAACGCCTCCTTCGGGAACGCCAACGGTTTCAGAGCAAAAGCCGACCCCAACACCTCCCCCCCCTCCAAAAACTGCAAAAAAAGGGCCTCCTTCAATAAAAAAGAAAACTAAGCCGAAAAAAAAGATGGCCTCTCCGCCTAAAAAACGTCCCGCCCAAAAAAGTGTGGCCAAAAAAATTCCTTCAAAAAAGCCTTCTCTCAAAAAGAAAAAATCTATTCCTAAACCTACGCCACCTCCGACACCTGTGAAAAAATACTCCTTTTCCGGAAAAGGACGTTTAAAAAATCTCCTTAATAAGGCCAAATCTGCCAAAAACAATCGATTACTGCGCAATACCACAGTCCTTGAAAATACGAATACTCCGAATATCTCCAGCAAAACATCACGTCGAAGTTTTTCCTCAAAATCATCATCTAATTCAAAAATCAGTGCCGGACTTAGAGGAAAATACGATCAAAGAATTTCGGCCAAAAGACTCTCTTCAAAAAGAAAAATTAGCAGTCTCAAAGAGGTCTCTCCTCCAAAAGTCCTCATTGGCTCTATGGATCCCGATCTTTTGAGAGGTCTTCTTAGGGAATATATGCCACAATTTAAACATTGCTATAAACGGGAACTTCAACGCAATAAAAAATTTCAAGGTGTTTTGAATCTCAATTTTAGAATTAATAGAGGCGGCAGACTATCAAAAATTTTTATGAAGGGGGAAAGGGGCCAAACCTTTGGGTCGAGAGGACAAAAATGTATCCGAGATGTGCTTGCGCTGATCCAATTTCCGTCTCCAAAAGGCGGTGGTGTCGTCGATGTCAAGCAACCCCTTAACTTTAAGTCGTCCAAAGTCCTCAACTAAGGTAACTGCTCACCCCCCGGCAATCTTGGCAGTCGACTGCCTCGTCGCTTCCCTGCGACGTGCAGGAAGCACGCCTCGGTCGCTCCTCGTTGCCTCCTACCAATCTTATCCGGGTGGAGAACAGTTACCTTGCCTT
>JAPONP010000049.1 GCA_026713835.1 Bacteriovoracales bacterium | reverse complement strand
TGGTAGGCATAACCGTCATGTTGCTTAAAACGGTGTGCACTTTTTCGGGGGAGGCCCAGGGAACTACTTAAAGAATGCTCAAGGGAGGGTCTGTCTCATTGACCCCTCCGCTTACTACGGCCATCGGGAAGCCGAATTCTCTATCGCCCACCTCTTCGGCGGATTTCCGAACGATTTTTATGAGAGCTATAATAAGAAATTCCCCCTTGAGAAAGGAGCCGATCGCCGCCTCCCCCTCTACCAGCTTTACCATCTTTTGAATCACTTGAACCTCTTTGGAGGGGGCCACCTTAGCTCCGTAGAAAGAATTGTTCATTCCTATTTAAAATAGTGATCCGTCAGCAGCTCCCGGCTTGATGCGTCGAATATTTCAGAAAAGCCGAATGTCATCGGCCAATGGAATGAACAGAGAGAATTAAAAGTATTGGGAATTATGACTGTATTGACAGGCAAAACGATATTCGGCAAAAATCTATAGATATTGTAGGAGGTTATCATGGGAAAACTTATAAAGTTAAGTCTTTTGATGTTATTTACCATGATCTTTGTGCTGTCTTGCGATGATGACTCTGATAAGAGTTCAGGTGTGAGCGTAAGTATTCAAGGTGGGGAATCTCCGTCTTTTAAAAATACCGCTCAATTTAGATTTCAACCTACAACAACATCTGCTTCTAGCCTTAAACTCAAAGTATATCGAATTGGATTTTCCACCAACGGTGATTGCTCAAACCCACATGTTTTTGATCTGGATGGATCGTATTTGGATTTCGTGGGTAATCCAAATTTAGGACAAGGACAAATTCCACCGTCCAATTATAAATGCGTCATCATTGAAATGTCTGACTCGATTAAATTTACTCCATCGTCAGATGTGGGATATTGTGATTCCACTGTCGAATATACCGCAGATGTATGTATAACCGATGCATCGATAGCATCCTCCCTGCCCAACTATACTCTATTAGATGGCTCCGATGGGGGTGCATGCAGCCCCGACGACGGAACAGAAGATCGAGTTGTCATGCACATAAGCGTCGATGCCTTAACTGCCGATCAAATTACAAGCCAAACCACTGCCGACAATGTAATGTTGTTATACGAATACCCCCCGAGAAGCCCCAATCCGAGGCAAATTAGCTCCGGCGGCCAAACTTTTGATCTTTACAGCGGATTTCATTTATCCAATTCTTTTGATGCCATGTCGGATAGCACCGGTATTTTTTATATCGATGTGACGAATCAAATCTCCTCCGATGAGATCAATAATGGATGTACCATTATCGATATACCCACATTTGGCTTCTACAGAGAGTAAGAAGGAGACGGAGGCCCCCGATCTTCTTCTTTGATGAGAGGAAGAGGGAAAGCGAACCATTTCAAAAGAAAACCCCGTACTCCGACCATTTAAATTTTTCCTCTCATTGTCTTGAGCAATTTAGTCAGTTAAAAAAACAAAAAGCCAATTGAAAAGAGTTCCGATCGGAGCAAAAAGGGTTGTCCTCTTTCAATGGAAAAATTTTCCATGCCATTATTTGACCTAGATTAAAATTCCTACCGAACCGATTCATCTATACAGTTTTACAATCTTTAACGAGAAATGGAGTTATAACATGAGATTTAAGGCCTATCCTGCGATTAAGTTTTGTGGGTTTTCCTTGTTAATAATGTTGAGCAATGCTGTTTTTGGTAAATTACAGATCGTAAAAGTAAAGAATTCCAAAAGGGCCGTCATTAAATTTGAAGAGAATGAATTTATAGTAAGGGGTGAAGTTCTTTTGTTACAGGCCAAAAGCAGCCATGAAGATTGTATTGTGAAGGTGCTGAAAACTAAAAACACATACGCCTTAATTTCAACGAGGAAATGTGGTTTTAAAATAACAGAAAATGACACCTTAGCCTATGTCGATAATCCAGGAAGTATCAAGGGCCGAAGGGCCCCTGCATCAATCAATCAAAATAAACGCTTCTATGGTGAAAGTAACAGCTACTTTAAAAACTCTTATTTTGAATTTAAATTTGGCCTTGAAATAGAAAATCCAACAGAAAATTTTGAATATTCAGTGCGCAGAAACCCAAAAAACATTGACAGCGTTAAGGTTAACAAGGGATTGGTTGACCGCGCAAGCGTAGGAGTAGATTTTTATTCATCTCAGAAAAAAGAAATTGAACTAGGTTTTTCTCTTGGAAGACTATCTTGGGATGAAGAAGAAATCCATAAGAAAGATGGACAAAAAATTGGAGCTTTTAAATCTAAATCTTCTGGAATTCTAAGCAGTGGAGAACTTCTCGTTTCTCCGATTATAAAAAGTTTAAAGATACGGCCACTTGCCGGATTTTCATTTTCCGGTGGAACTATAAAAGAAAAATCTTCTAGCGAAGAAGAAAAAGTTAAAATTAATCTTAATTCCACATTTTATGGCATCCGCGGTGATCTCGATTCAGGCAGGGCCAATTCCTTTTTTAAAATTTACTTTGATAGAATCAACACTAGTCGTGACGGTAAAAAATCAGAAACGAACGAGATCAATTTAGATTACAAGGTTTCTCTTGCTAAAAATAATTGGCTTGAGCTTTCTTATGATGTGGACACTGCTGAATCTAAAAACTGGGAGCTTTCTGCTTTATTCAGGATCAATGATATGTCCCTTTCTTTGTCATACGAAAACAAAGTTATTGACCATCCCGATCATGATGAGGACACGGCCACTCTTGGAATGGGGCTTAATTTTTATTTTGGAAGCGATATATTTTAACGGATCGTGTGCCTTAATGAGCCATCGGAGCGACGCGGCAAATCGTCATAGGGGCATTGCAAAAACCCCGCCCCTCCTCCCCCTCTAGCGACAAAGACGGAGGCAAAACTTTCTCCAGAAGTGATGGGGAGCGATCTTTCTCAAAAAATCTCAATGATTTTAATGGCTTACAAGAGAATGGCGCAACCGGTACGATTCGAACGTACGACCTCCTGATCCGTAGTCAGGTGCTCTATCCAGCTGAGCTACGGCTGCGCAAAAGAATAAAGCGAGCCATTCTAACAGGTTGGCAGGAAATTGAAACCATCTGGCCTCACAAAAAAATGACCAATCCCAACAATGGAAAACAAAGGTTTTTTAAGAGCGTCAATTTAGCCATTGTACAACCGAAAGCTCTCGCGCTACCATTAAAAGCATCGGTAATTGCACTTTGAGAAGGGGACTTCATGAGAAGCTTAGGAAAGGGTGACCCGCTATTACTTCGGTTCATCGGCATAGCGGCTTTCCTGATCTGTTTGAGCCAAACGATTCCCAAAAGCTGGGCCCAAGCCCAAGAAGAAAAAGGTCCTTGGGATCCCTCACCACGACTTCCTTCGACGGACTTATACGCCCCTATTCCACAAGAAAAGCTCTCCCCCGGAGGATCAGTCCAAGAGCCGATTTCAAAAGGTGGCCCAAGATCTGGGCCCACTCAACATCGTGGGCATCTTCAAAAGCCAACAGATCTGATTTTTCAACCGACAAAAGGGGAGTGGATACTGGTTGCGGGTTACTTTACGGGATCCAAAAAAGATAAATGGAAGGGAGGTTCTTCTCATCGCCCCAACAGTAAAACGAAATGGAGGCTCGTCAATTATAGTGCCGGCTATAGTTTTGAAGATTCTTTCCATTTAAATGTTCGAGCTGATTTAATGATCTCTGGAAAAAAGGAAATCGATCATGCTCCCGACTACAAATTCAAGGGCCTTAGCGACCCTTACTTTTCTCTGACCTATTACCGCTCCGTAGAGGGTTTTAATCATCCCTTTGATGTCAACTTCGTCTTTAAAACCTCTCCCTATTGGCGCATCTCCAAAAAACCGACTCGTCCGGAAAAAGGCAATAATGCCAAGGGAAGAGCAGAGACGGGGATTGGATTCAAATTAGGGCAAAAGAGAAAAATGTTTTCATGGGCCTTTGGAATGGAAGTCTATCGGCTGGGAATAAGCAAATCTAAAATCGAGAGCGATGAGGATGTTATAAGGGAGTCCGCTCATAATCTCTCAAAGATTGAGGGCGGGATTCAGTGGTCTCTTATGCCCCAAATATCCTTGGACTTTTCTACAGGGTATCTACGGAAACAAAAACACTACGAAATCCGCTGGAATAACAAAACTCCTTTTCCATCCTTTAACGCCTTTGTCTTTGAAGGTGGTGTCAATTTTGAATTTTCTAAAAGAACCCACCTGACCGCCAACATCTCTTGGACTTCTTCTAAAATGGGCAATTTCGGCAAGGAAAAAGACTACGAACTATCGGAAAGGGCCTTATCCTTTGGGGCCATCACTCATTTCTGACTGACCCGGCGCGCCGTCCATGTCTTTTCAAGAGCTTGACTCCCCTTTTCCATTAGAAAAAATAATGCTATCCCATTAATACAAATAAGTTTTTTTGATCGTTTCCAAAGACTATCATAGCCGTGAGATAGAAACTTTTAAACTTATTGGAGGATGCACTATGAAAAATTCAATACTACTCGTTGCCTTTCTTATGTTCACTCAAAACCCATTTGCCGTTGCAAGTGATTCCGGTATCCTCGCCGAAGTTTCTTTTGAACATGTCCAGACGGACAAATACAAAGATGTCTTCTACGATTCTGAAACATTTGTCCTACGGCTATTTGATGATGGAATGCTTGAAATAGAAAACTATAGAAACGTGGAAACGGTGTGGCCCGGGTACTCTCTTGTGGAACAACTCGATGACGATCAATTTATGGAATTAGCCGATCTTGTCAGCGTTTTGGGAAATGCGGAACTCGAAACATACGAATCAGAGTTTACTTGTATGGTCATGCCATCTTCTAGCGTTCCTTCCGATCTTCTCCTTCTCACTTATCATGGCGAATTTCAAACAGTTTTAAGTGATGAGGGGTGCTGGAGAGAATTTTTTGTTTACCCGGTTGATCCTGAATTGCTCGAACTCGCAAAACATTTAAAACAAAGGCTGATAGAACTTGGAGCATTTTTCCTAGATCGATAAGAGAGAAGAGAGAAGAGAGAAAAAAAGTTTAAGCCATCCTATTATAGATCTATGATAGGATGGCTTTTTTTATGCCGTTACTTGGGTCTCTTCTTCTTTATTCACATCATTTTTTGTAATAAGAACTTCTTTAATCAAGTGGTCTTCGATCTTTAATATCTGAAACGAATATCCTTCCCAAAAAATAATTTGACCTTTCTCGGGAAAATTATTCCCCATCATTTCAAGCAAAAATCCGGTCAATGTCGAATAATTATCATTTAAAGGAACCTCAATACCATAAGTATTATTCAAATCTCTGAGCAGTATAGAGCCGGCCACAATATCACCTTTCCCTTGAGAAGGATCGGGCTCCGGCTGGGATCCTACAATGGTGTCCTCTTCTTGATCATGCTCATCTACAATTTCTCCAAAAATTTCCTCCATAATATCTTCAAGGGTAATAATTCCCACAATAAGACCATTTTCATCCTTAACCAAAGCCAAATGAACCTTTCTTCGGTTCATATGATCAAAAACGGCTTGAATTTTCATATGTTCATAAATAAAAAATGGGGGTTTAAGATATTTCTTAACCTTAAATGCTTTTCTTTCATTATCTCCTACAAGCGAGAGATCCTTGACGTGTAAAAAACCCTCTATATGGTCGAGATTTTTATTATAAACAGGATATCGACTGTGGCCGTTTTCTTTGATGATTCGGATAACTTCATCAAAAGAGCTATCGATTCTCACTCCAACCACTTTGTTTCTTATCACCATGATGTCTTTGACCTTAATTTTTGGAAACTCTAGGATAGAGTTAAGAAGATGGATTTGCTTGGAATCAATGCTTCGCTCTTTTTCAGCGCGATTGACCATATATTCGATATCGCTTCGGCTAACGGCCCTTCCTCGAATTAAAGCATTTTTACCAAGGATGCGCTCAATAACAAAAGTGATCAGTTTAACTGCGGGATAAAACAAAAGGTAGTTGATCTGCAAAATGCGAATAATGGCAACCGCTAAAGATTCGGCCTTAACCCTTGCAAATGTTTTGGGTATGATTTCTCCAAAAATGAGAATAAGGGCCGTCGTTACACCTACGCTAATCGCCAAAGCGTCATTATCAAAATGCCGAGAAAAAATCCTGGTCATCAAAGATGCAGCAATGATATTCACCAAATTATTTCCCAATAAAATCGTGTTCATGACTGCATTAGGCTTATTTAACAAAAAGTTCAGCGCATTCTTTTTATCCTTGCTTTCAACAAGGTGCTTTAAACGATCAAGAGGTATAGAAATGAGGGCCGCTTCAGAGCCGGAATAGAAACAAGAGAGGACAAGGCTTATGGCCAAGAAAACGATTTCAGAAGTTTCACTCATCGGCGCAAGCCTTCTCCCATCAGCGTAAAACTCTTTTTACGTAACTGCTCACCCCCCGGCAATCTTGGCAGTCGACTGCCTCGTCGCTTCCCTGCGACGTGCAGGAAGCACGCCTCGGTCGCTCCTCGTTGCCTCCTACCAATCTTATCCGGGTGGAGAACAGTTACCTTGCCTTTAT
>JAPONP010000048.1 GCA_026713835.1 Bacteriovoracales bacterium | reverse complement strand
CAAGAAATTTCAAAGTTTTTGGAGAAAAGGAATAATCTTTCAAGTTGTCATTAAAACGTGCTAATGTCTCTTGAAAGATTTTTGCTAAATTGCATCCTTTTGAGTATTTAAAGGGTTTCTCGCCGAGACATCGTATCTGAAGAAAATGAAGGGCCTCAATAAGCCTTATATTCAAATCTTCAATTAAATTAGGATAGACCTTATATATTGAATCTAATGATTTTTTAAAGTCACTAGAGATGTTATTGATCTCTTTTAAAGTTGTTTCTCCCGTAATGGCATCATAGTTCAATGATTCCGGGATTTGATTGAAGATGAGCTTTTCCGGGTTTTCAGAAGAATCAATATACATAAGAAGTTTTCTTGAAGATTTATTAAGCTTTGAAGATAGCTTTGTAAATTCAGGGATCGTTTTTCTCCAAGTATAAATATATTCTAATAGCTCTTGCATACCTACAGCTTTCTTTATTTCAACCTGAGTTAATGATTGTGCCAGTTCTTTTATATAGGTTCTTTTTTTTCGCGAAATTTCGCTATATTGAATTCTGCATATTTTAGGTTGCTTCATAATCATATCATAATGATCCCCATCAACCTCGGTAATAAAGCTTCCATCACAATAATGGCTAACTTGTCCCTCCAGTGATTGATCCCATATCGCAAATAGAAGAGGAAGGATGCCCTTTCGTATTCCAAAGGGAGGGGCCACCAGATGTTCAATTAAATTTTCAGATAGAATACCACCTTTTTTTAATATCATTTTTTTATAAGAATTAAGGCCAGCTTCAAGAGAGGAACTTTTCTTGAATTTGAGTTGTTGTCCTTTGAATTTAAGGGGTGAAAGTTGTCTGAGGGCCTTTAGGATAGCAATATTTGGCCCATTTCCAGCTAATCCGAAATCTTTTTTCCCTTTGTTTTTAATAATTCCATTAATCACTTCTTTCCTGGCTAAGGCGATATTACCTGTTACCTTATGCCTGTTAGTATATTCTGAATTAAAATCTATCGATTTTGTGTATTCCCATTCAAAAATATGCCCGAGGAACCGATTGAGTTCGCTAAAATGGCCGATAACCATCTTTTCCTTGCGTTTAGGATAAAAGCATCTTGCTTTGAGAAATGTTTTCCCGAGAAGGATAGATGTTACGTTCCTAACGGATTCAATTAAAATATCACGATAACGATCAAGTTCTTTGCGAACAAGTGGTCCACTAGTTATAACTTCTTTATTCGTATAAAGTGCATTAACAGCATTAAGTTCTTCTAGGTCAGATTGACATTCAATAAAATTATTCGGCAATATAAAGGCTGTACATTCATTGTGAAGGTTTTGAATAGTTGCTATGGATTGATCCAACTCATCTTTAGAAAAAGGAATAATATAGTATAAGATACCATCCTCAAGGCTATATTTAGGTTTTGATTCTTCAGATATTTTGCTTAGCTCTTCAAATGAGATAATCTCTCCTCTGAAAAACCTCACTGTATTATGTTCAAAATTATATTTATTTGGTGTTATATATGATGCACTGGTATAGTGCTTTAAAATTTTCACCAAATCTTTAGAAGTTAATTTCCTTTGTTTTAATGCCCTTATTTCTTCTTTTATATCTAATGAGGAACCTTCCACAAATTCATATTGTCTTTTGACTTTGTTAAAAAAGAAAGTTTTATTTTCCACCAGATATTTTATCTCTTTCTTGATTTCTTTGGTGGGATAATCTCCTTTTAAAGAGGCGATGAGGAACTTTTCTGTTATCGGGGAAAAGCTACTATCCTTAACAATAGTTAAAAGTGCGGCAAGAGAAATGATTTCTTTTGCGAGAGTATTTTCTCTGCCAATTTTACTGCAGGCATCTTCATAAATAAGTTGAACTTTATAATGGCCTCCAATGCCGGTGTCTTTTGATATTAGAGGCGCAAAGTATTCGTAAAGCCCTGTATGGGCAAGGAGTTCTATTTTATCAGTACTCAGTCCTTTTTGAATAAATCGAAAAAGCCCTCCCTCTTCATCTCTTGTCAAAAAAGTATAAAGAGTTCGCTCATTTTGGGCAACTTTTTGTGCAATTCTTGGAAGAAGGGCCAGTGCGACAGGGTGCAAGGGATAACATCTTTCAATAGATTTTACTTCTTCAGAAGTTCTAAAAAACCCATCTAATCCAAGGGCTCCATCTTTAAAATCTTTTACCATTTTCCCTATGTAAGCTTTCCATTTAGTATAAAGAGAACGATTGGTTTCCTTAAGTCCTTTTTTGAAAACTACTCTAATCATTTTATAATAATCAGTGCTTCGATCAAAAAAGGACGATTCGTAAAATCGTCCTTCAACTTTTGCCCATTCTTTTTGAATATCTAAAGGTAATTTAAATGCGTACTGAGAAACTGATAGATGCGTAATCAAGGTTAGATGGCACTGCTCCTTGCCTGATCGATCACAATATTCTGCAAAATCCTGTAGAAATTGAACATTTAGGAGAGATGGGTTATGCACGCCTCTTTCT
>JAPONP010000047.1 GCA_026713835.1 Bacteriovoracales bacterium | reverse complement strand
CCTTGGCCAGCTCAATGGCCTGGGTTTTGAATTCCTGTGAATAAGACTTCCTGGTTTTGACTGTTTCTCCACTCATTGCGCACACTCCCATTTTTAGGTCATGCACTTAATACCATGTCCCACTTTTCGGGGGAAGCCCACCCGTTCCAAAGATCGCCATGTAGGAGAGAGGGAGGTTCTTCTGTATGGAGAAGATTGAGAACTACGGATTTCATTTGGAAAATTTTCTTTTTTAAATTAGGGGCGATAAAACCGTTTTTCACTCCGAGTTGGCATTGATAGAGCAATCGCTTCTCCCAAAAGAAGGAAGGCCAGGGGAGATCATTTGGATTGGTATTGGGTTGAGGAGTCGCACCCAAGAAGTTGTCTTCAAAAAATCCACACTGAGAAGACGTATGCTTATGCAGTTCGGCCAAGGATTCCCCAAAATGGGAAAAAAAATTTCTTTGCGGACGAGAGACTTCAATAAAATCTAACAAGAGAAAATGCTCGGTAGCTGCCACAACATGGGCCACGTCAATGGCCCCCGTACTCTTTATTTTCCGAAGGCTGTTGGCCTCTCGATGGAAAATTTCAGTTTTTTCCTCCGAATACTTCAGAAAATAACTTCCTTCAGCCGTCTCCAGCTTGAAGGACTCGGTAAAATTTGTTCCCGATAGGGGAGTGCAATTTTCGATAGGCAAGCCTAAAAGTTCTTGGATTATCTGCTTCATTCATTTTTAAATCTTATTGAAAAACAGGCATTTGGCTATAAAAATTGACCCCTCATTAAATATATACTAGTATATACCAAATGTTTTTAGAAAAAGTCATCGGACAATTTGAGAAGTATCGCATCCCCTACGCCCTCGTTGGAGGCCATGCGGTGGCCCTCCACGGAGCGGTAAGGGGAACCATTGATTTGGATTTTATTATCACTTGGTCCTTGCGTAACCTGCAATTGGTGGAGTCTGCACTGAGTGAAATTGGTTTAGTGCCCAGGCTACCCATTACGCCGGAGGATTTATTTAATTTTAAGCAAGAATACATTGATAATAAAAATTTGATCGCTTGGAGTTTTGTCAATCCCGATCATCCTGTGGAAATGGTGGATATCGTCATCACTTGGAATTTGAAAAAAAATATGATTGATAGGATGAAGTTAAAAACTAGAAGAATTAATGTTTTGGCCAAAAAACATCTCATCGCAATGAAAAAATCCAGCACGAGAGAACAGGATTCCATCGATGCTCGGATCTTGGAGCAACTGGATGAAACGTAAAGGGATACAGCACTTTTCTTCGGAATATCTCAAAAATTGCAAAAAAATGACCACTGATGAGATTGTTCAATTTTTAGAAGACTTTCGCCAACTCCACGCCATGTCTTCAAAACAAAAAAAATCGAAACTTATCAGTATAAAAATGCCCTTAGATTTACTCTCTGCATTTCGCAGACGTTCTCAATTGGAGGGCGTTCCCTACCAAACCATGATTAAAAACCTGATGAGAGAATGGCTAAATAAGTGATCGAAGGGGCGGATTTATCGAGAACCGGTTTTGCGATCATTTTTTTCTTCCTCGGGTCTTTAGGTGTACTCTGTAACCCATGTGACCGATATAAACCCTAACCCTTGTCCTTTTCACCCATATCTTGAGAAAGGCCATGCCAATATCTCAAGGCAGGAGACTGGAAGTCTCGGGCGATTGTCGAAAGAACCTATACCGATGCGCCTACGGAATGGGCATCCCCTGTCTTGTAAGAAAGTGTCTGATGGGGGAGCCCTTGACTTTTGCCGTGGGGACTTTTTCACAAATGGAATGCCAGTGATATTCCATTTGTTGTTTAAGGCCATCCACGGCATCAGTTACCGACTCGGGGGTAACACCATCGGAAATGATAATTTCCATTTCCGTCGGAAGTTCCTCTGGTGAAATAGTGAGCGATTCTGTGTTTTCGTCTATTTCCAATTCCATAAAACTCTTATGGCATACCCGCTTTAGGGAGCCAAGATATGAGAAATATTAAGAGAGATATAGAGGAAGCCAGGGGAATCAGGGGAGATCTATCCAATTGGCTCGTTCATCTCACTCATTCTCAATGGGGGCATGCTTCCTATAAGTAAATCCGGCAAAAAAATTTCTTTAAAAAAATAAAAAACTCTTGGCCTTTTGATTCGGCTGTTCTATCGTTTTCCCATGTACGACGCTTCCAAGGAAAATGATAAAGATGTTCTCCGAGAATTTTCTCGTCACTTTCAAGAAGAGAACCTTTTCCTAAGAAAAGAACTTGAATCAAAAAAGGGTAAGGATTTACAAAGGAAACTGAAATATAGAAAGTGATTCTTACGCAGCTTCCACAATAATTCTCGTTTTAAGCCCAAAAATACTTTGAAGGTACTTATTAATAGTTTCAACACTAAACTTTCTTCTTTTATTTACAAAATCTGAGACATATTGAATAGAAAGATCAGCCTTATTGGCAAATTCTTGTAGCCCCATAGCAATGATTGTCTCCCTTAAAGCATCCTCTAAATCCATACTTTCATTATCAATCAAGTTTATAATATAGGCTTGAGCGAATTTAATATCAACAAACTGGGCCGCTAATAATTCGTCAAAATCTTTGTGTCTATTTGACATAATTATTCCAAAAATCTTTTGCTTTTTTAATATCACGGTTCTGACTTTTTTTATCTCCACCAATAAGAAGAAGAATGATCTCGTTATCTTCCTCCGCAAAGTAAACCCGATAACCCGGCCCATAAGATATTTTTATTTCAAAAACCCCATCTTTTAACGATTTCACCGATTTTTTTCCTCCACCCCGTGCTACTTTTTGAATACTTCGAGCACTAATCGCTCTCGTGGTTTGTTCCAGCTTTTCAAACCACGTTTTGAAAGGAGAGATGCCATTGTCTGTCACAAAATATCTCACCTTTCGCTTCACCGTCCGATACTACACCAAAAAGTGTAGTATGTCAAGTGCATTATTTATAGGGCAATTTTTGAAGCAATTGGACAGGATTTTGGGGAGGCTCAGGGTTTCCGCTGCCATTGGCAAGTACTTGCAAATTTCAGCCAATCCTCCGGCCATGGCCAATATCTCAAGGCAGGAGTTGGGATTGGATGCGGCTCAAAGCCCTCGGCGCACCTCAAAAAATCCAATCATTTCTATACTTTATAAAATGAATGGCTGGCGTGGGGGGAGAATGGTTGAACCATTAACAATCTCCCGTGAGGTTAAAGTACGGTGGGAAAAGGCTCAAATCAACCTCGTTGAACTGGCAAAAAGACGTTGGGTTGATGGATGCTCTTTTGAGCAATTGGCGCATGAAGTGCAGCGAAGCGTGATAACGGTTAAAGGGTACTTGAGACGGCTCAGAAATGGCGAAATTGAGGCCATCAATCTCGGGCCGGAGCGAAAGGTTATTATGGAAGCCATCGAAATTGAGCGTGAAGAAATTACAGAATATCTTAAATCCAAGGGAAGAGCCTAATGAATAACGGGCGTATAGCAGGAGAGGCATTATGGAAAATTTTTTAGCATTGATAGGAAACATTATTTACCTAGCAAAGGTATCCATTTGGGGGGCCCTCATGCTTGGAGTGGGAGTGGAACTAACGGGCACTTTTGATGAGGTTACGGCAGGGGCCAAAAAAGGACTTACTCCCCTGAGCGAAATATCTCTCCAGTTAAGCACGGCTCCCGTTAGTTCTTGGTTCCGGCCGCTGCCCTCCGAAGAGTTGGGATCGGCGATGCATGGGCTTCCCCCCGTGATTTCCCCCTCCCGCTAATTTTCATTTCTTCTATCTCTCAATTATACCCTTTTTCGACTCCTTATCCCTAAGCTCTCTTGAGAGTTCTGCCTGAAAGTCCTGTCCACAGCCATTTCTAGTATCTATAAGGCTCTAAAATGGAGCCATGCCAGAATTAAAGGAATTACCCAAAAGTTCAAAAAAAACTCAAAAGAGAGG
>JAPONP010000046.1 GCA_026713835.1 Bacteriovoracales bacterium | reverse complement strand
TCCAAATGCCTTTCGAGAGTTGAAACTGCCCCGTGAGTCCCCGAAGTTCCCTCATCTCCCTCATTTTAAGATTGTAGGATTCTCGGTCATGCTCTTCTTCCAAAGATAAAAAACGCCCCGCAAGATTGATGGCCTCCAATGCGTTGATTTCAATAAGGCGTGGACGCCGTTTATACCGATCGATAAACTCGTTTAACAAGCGTTTATCCATCCGGTTGATTCCGTCTCCGATAAAGTAGATGGAGCTTTTTTTGACCTTACTCATGATCTGACTTCTCCAAGAGGGGGGGCCTAAAAAGCTCAGCTTATCCGCATCGTAGTAGGAAAAGGCCGGAATGATTTGAATGGCCTCTTGGGGGTAAACGGGTATATAAACCCAGTCGAAATCCATATTGGGGGGAAGAATTTGAACACTTCTTGCTCTCGATTTTTTGAGAGCGGAGACCCTTTGCATAAAATCCAGTTCTTCTTGGCGCAAACGGGGGTGTTTAAGACCCAAAACATTGGCCACAGGGCCTCTAAAATCCTTGGTTCCCCTTGGATAGGATTGGACGCTCGTAATTTGGATATCGGTTCCTCGGGTTTGCATCCATACCTCGTCGATAAAGGATTTTCCCTGTTCGGAATTTGGATAAATCACGGCCAATTTTGTCCCAAAAGCCGAGATGATATCGGGTTCAAGCATCCTTTTGATCTGGGACTCGACGGAGCCGGGGATCTCAACGAGGAGAAAGCTCTTTTCCTTTCGGGGAAGAAATATGGGAGCCAATGAAAGAAAGGCCACGCCGTATTTTCTGGCCTCCAGATATTCCTCCTTGGCCTCTTTGCTAAAAAGACCTCCGATAATAAAGGAGACGGAATGTTTTTGGATCAACTCTTTGACCTTTCTTTTGGCCACGAGGGGATCCCCTTTGCTGTCAGCCGTATAGATTTTTACCTTTTGATATTTTCCTCTAAATTTCCTTATGCCAAAATCGATCCCCAGCATAGCCCTCTTGGCAAACTCACTTTTAGACCCGGTAAAAGGAAGAACGACGCCAACGGCATCGGTTTCGATATGGCTTAAATCCTCTATCGTTCCCTCAAAATCCTCAAGCAAAGCTTGAAGTTCACTCCTCTTGGAAAAATGATTGCGAATCCACTTAGAGAGTTTGAGGGCATCTTTTCGTTCGCCTCTATAGAGAAGATTTTTGGCTTCGATAAATCCAAGATAGCCTGCGGCCAAATTCTGATCTTCTACATAGTCTTCCAGAAATCGAATTTTTTCACTTCGCCCAAGTCGATTAAAATTATTGATTAAAAAATCAAAATGGCGATGATCTTTAATCCCGGCAATGGTTTGATGGGCACCAAGGAAATTGATAAGTCCCCTTAAAGCGTCATTGTCATCACCCAATTCCTTGGCCAAAAAGAAAAAAAGATAAAAGTATTTTGCTCTTTCAGAAGCCGAAAAATATCTCTCATCCGTTTCCTTTAAGATGGAATAGGCTTTAATAGATTGCTCCACTTTATAGTAAGCACTCCCCAAATTGAGTTTTATTTTGGCGGTCAGGAATTGATCCAATTCGGATGTTTTGAGTGCCTTTTGAAAATACCCTATGGCGATTTTGTATTTTTTTTGGGAAAAATAGATCACTCCAATAAAATTATCCCGTTGGGCCGCCTCTACCGGACGTCCCTCTTTTTCCACCATACCTTTGAGCATCTTTAGGGCCTTTTGCCACTGATCGGAGTTATGGAGATCCGTGGCCTTTTGGATTTTTTGAAGAAATTCATCCGAGTAAAGATGGGATCTTTCGGCCAGGGTCTGGGGGCGAGAAAGAAGCCTGATTCCGCCGCAATGGGAAAGGAGAAGAGAGAGGACGATGAGCAAGGGGATTTGGACTCTTTTCTTGAATGGATGCATTGAGTAAGAATTGTAAAGCCTTGGCCTCAATGTGGAAAGGGCATGGGTCAAATTACTGGAAAAGTTCTTTTACTTGGTCGAAAAAACCTTTCGATTTGGGGTTGCACTTTTTGTGTTCGAGTTCGGCGAGTCTTCGGAACAATTCCTCTTGCTCTCGATCGAGTTTTTTGGGTGTTTCCACGTCGATGGAAAGAATTTGATCCCCATGCCCATAGCCTCCAAGGCGAGTGATCCCCTTGCCCTTGAGGCGCATTTTCTCACCGGATTGGGTTCCGGCGGGGACTTGAAAGGCAACTTTTCCCGATAGGGTCGGAACCTCTATTTTGGCACCTAAAGCCGCTTGGGAAAAACTGATGGGAACGGTGCAGTGAACATTTTGGCCGTCTCTTTCAAAAAAATGGTGGGATTCGATTTGAATGGCGATGAAAAGGTCTCCATTTGGGCCTCCGTAAAGCCCACAATCCCCCTCTCTCGTGAGTTTTAACCTTTGCCCGTGATCAATCCCCGGAGGAACCTTGACTTCGAGCTTACTCTTCTTATGATTTCTTCCCTCTCCCGAACACGTTGAACATTTATGGGCAATCACCTCCCCCTGACCGCGACAAACGGGGCAGGTGGTTTCCATGGTGAAAAATCCCTGTTGACGACGAACGGCCCCCTTCCCCCCACAATGCTTACAGCTTTCGGGAGATGTTCCAGCCCTTGCACCGGAGCCTTGGCAACTCTCACAAGAGGTCATCTTTTTGAGTTCCACCACTTTTTTCGCTCCAAAAGCGGCCTCTTCAAATGTCACCCATAACCCCATCTCGAGATCGGCCCCCATCTGGGCACGGGAACGCCTGCGGGATCGTCTCGAACCACCGCCAAATTCTTCAAAAATGCTGCTAAAAAGATCCCCAAAGTCTCCAAAATCCGAAAAGCCTCCCCCGGCATGAAAACCCCCGCCTTGTGCATCGACTCCCGCATGCCCAAATTGGTCGTAGCGAGATTTTTTGCCTTCATCCATCAAAACACTTGCCGCTTCGCTGGCCTCCTTGAATTTGGCCTCGGCCTGAGAATTATTGGGGTTACGATCGGGATGGTATTTCATGGCCAACTTTCGATAGGCCTTTTTGATTTCATCCTTGGAAGCCGACCTCGAAATACCTAAGACATCGTAGTAGTCTCGCTTACTCATGGAAAGCCTTTCATTTAACTAAGAGCCTATCCTAAGTCGGATGGGAACCGAATCATACTTCCTTATAATCGACATCCACCACTTTGTCTTTGGGATCCTTTTTCCCATCTTGGCCCTCGCTTTTGGCCCCTCCACTGGTCTCGGCCCCATTGGCACCGGTCGCAGCGTCGTGAGGGGAGGATGCCCCGGCCTGCCCTGCCTCGGGCCCTCCCGCTCCTCCCGGAGCCTGGTACATTTGCGCCGCTATTTTATGGGAGACGGATTGCAGTTTTTCCGTTGCAGTTTTGAGGTCATCGATATTTTCGGAAGCGAGCTTTTCCTTGGCCTCCTTAAGGGCCCCTTCGAGTTCTTTCTTTTGGGCCTCATCAATTTTTTGGGCCCCTTCTTCGGAGAGCATCTTTTCCGTAGCAAAAATCATGGAATCGAGACCATTTCGGGTGTCCACAACTTCCCTACGTTTGGTGTCCGCATCTCGGTTCGCCTCCGCGTCTTGAACCATTTTCTTGATCTCATCTTCGGAAAGACCGGAGCCACCCGTGATGCGAATCTCTTGTTTTTTATTGGTTCCTTTATCCATCGCCGACACATTGACGATTCCGTTGGCATCGATATCGAATGTCACCTCGATTTGGGGAACCCCTCGAGGGGCCGGAGCAATTCCTGCAAGTTCAAATCGCCCGAGGGATTTATTATCGTTGGAAAATTCTCTCTCCCCTTGAAGGACATGAACCGTAACCGCCGGTTGGTTATCTTGGGCCGTAGAAAAAACCTGAGACTTTTTAACCGGAATCGTCGTGTTCTTTTCGATGAGCTTTGTCATGACACCCCCAAGGGTTTCGATTCCCAAAGAAAGAGGGGTCACATCGAGGAGAAGAACATCTTTTGTGGAGTCGCCTCCCAAAACTCCCCCTTGAACTCCGGCCCCCGCGGCCACGACTTCATCCGGGTTCACTCCCTTGCTGGGTTCCTTGCCGAAAATGTTTTTGACCTTTTCGACGACGGCGGGAACTCGGGTAGAGCCGCCCACCAAAATCACTTCGTGGATTTCGTTCGCACCAAAGCCTGAGTCCTTGAGGGCCAACCGACAAGGGCCTTCGAGGCGTTCTAAAAAGTCCGCTATAAGGGTTTCAAATTTGGCCCGAGTGAGGGAGGTGGTGAGGTGAACGGGATTTTTATCTGCATCTTGGCTGATGAAGGGGAGGTTTATGTCCGTGGATGTCACGCTGGAAAGTTCGTGCTTGGCCTTTTCCGCAGCGTCTTTGAGACGCTGTAAGGCCATCTTATCTTTTCGCAAATCCATTCCATGTTCTTTTTGAAATTCATCGGCCACATGATTGATGATTCGGTAATCGAAGTCTTCTCCTCCAAGAAAGGTATCTCCATTGGTGGCCTTAACCTCAAACACCCCATCCGTTGTGATCTCTAGGATAGAAACGTCAAAAGTTCCTCCTCCCAAGTCGAAAACGACGATATTGCTATCCTTTTTGGCGTCCAATCCATAGGCCAGGGCCGCTGCGGTCGGTTCGTTGATGATTCGTTTGACATCGAGTCCTGCAATACGACCGGCATCTTTGGTGGCCTGCCTTTGGGAGTCGTTAAAATAGGCCGGAACGGTGATGACCGCTTCGGCCACAGGCCCTCCCAAATGATCCTCAGCCGCTTTTTTGAGCTTTTCCAAAATCCTGGCCGAAACCTCTTGGGGAGAGAGCTTTTTATCCCCGGCCTTGACCCAAGCGTCTCCATTTTTATTGGCGATGATTTCAAAGGGGGCCACCTTTTTAAAGTTTTCCACCTCTTTATCACTCGCTTTCCGTCCGATCAGCCTTTTGATCCCAAACAAAGTCTTTTCGGGATTGGTGACGGACTGTCTTTTGGCCACTTGCCCGACCAAGGTCTCGCCGGTTTTACTAAAACCGACGACCGATGGGGTCGTGTTATGGCCCTCTTCGTTTTGGATGATTTTATATGAATCTCCTTCAAAGACGGCGACACAAGAATTGGTCGTCCCCAAATCGATTCCAATAATTTTACCCATGACAAGCTCCTTTTTTTCTTTACTTTACTTTCTTTTTCTTAATCTTCTATTTTGAGACGACGACTTTAGCCGCCCTCAATAATCGACCGTTCAATTTATAGCCTTCTTCAAAAACGCTGATAACTTTGTTTGCTTCTTGATCCGATTCCTCTTGGGCCATCGCTTCGTGAACGGCGGGATCGAAGTCTTTTCCCAAGCTCTCCACAGGGGTCAGCCCATGACGCCTCAATTTGTCGAGAAATTGTTTTTTCACCATGTTGATGCCCTTGACTATATTTTTGACCTTTTCGTCCTCATCTTTTTCAATGGCCGTCACCGTACGCCCCAAGTTATCGGCCACTTCCAAAAAATCCCCAAGAATCTTTTCGCCTCCAAATTTGGTGAGCTGTTCTCTTTCCTTTTGAAATCGCTTCTTTTGGTTTTCCAATTCTGCAGCCAGATAGAGATATTTGGACTTAAAGTCTTCTTTCTCTTCTTTCCCATTTTCCTCTTTTGGTTTCGCCCCCCTTTTCTCTTCCCCTTCTTTTTCCTCTTGCGCCTTTTTAGCCTGAGAATCCTTGGGAGTCTTTGACGGTGCAGTCTTCTCTTGTGTCTCTTTCACGGTTTGCTTCTCGTCCATTTCTATTGCCCCTTTGGAGTTCAAAGTGGTGCCCTTTTCGCCGGAGTCAAGGTCGATTTTTGAATGGAGGGTTTGAGGAGAAGAAAAAGTGTTTTATTTCAATAGGTTAGAGAAGGCTTCTCCCCATGCGAAAACGACGATGTGCTGCATATCGTCTCTTAGCTTTTTGTCTTGAGTTCCCCTTCGTGTTCCCCAATAAAGCAACGAATATCGTCTGAAAAATCCAAAAGCCGCAACCACTGCTCCTTGTAGAGGGTGACCGGAAATCTTCCCATGCCGTAAAGGGAGACGGCCCCTTTTTGACTCACTTTAAGAGACAGTTCTTTCCCTTTTTCTTTCTGTTTTTTCAAACGCTCATTTTCTCGCTTTAAGCGTTCGAGCTCCTCTTGCATATTTTGATTTGTCTCCATCTCAAACTCCTTTTATTTAATTTAGATATTGAATTTAGATGCCAGAGATAGCAGAGAAAACATCATCCATCATCGCATCCAGCATTATATGCCCTCTCGGCCCGATGCAAAAAGGCGAAGTGGAAAGAAGGTGACCCTGTTTTTTCCACTTTTGGGCCAACTTTTCCCAGGAACGGAGATCCTTTCCATGGAAAAAATGCCCGGCCCTGATGGGGCGGTTCGTCCTCATTTGCATATAAAGCCTTTCCAATTTTATTTGAGCAGCGTCTAAAGGTTCAAGGGCGAAATCCACCCGCCTCGTTTTCCACTTATAGCGCAACGCCGTCTCATGGTCTTTGACGATAAGGCCCGTAGCCGAAGGCCCTAAAGCCGCCACGGATGCCATGGACCAATACTCCAAATTATGAAAGGACTCTTTTCCGGGAAAGGCGTAATTTGAAACCTCGTAGTGAACCATGCCCTTGCTTTGAAGGTAGTCATAAACCTTGAGATACTCATCTCGAATAAACTCATCCGAGGGAAGATCTCGAAAATGGATGTATTGTTCCGGAACCGTTAAAATATAGAGGCTTAGATGAGAGGGGGCATACTCGAAGATCTCGTCGAGTTCTTCGGTGATTTGGCGATTGAATTTTTCGGAAAAGGGAAGTCCAATCATAAAGTCCACACTGTAGTTGATTTTTCGTTTTTGTAAAAAAGCCAACGTCTTTAAGGCCTCTTTTTTGTTGTGGATGCGATCAAGTACCTTCAAAAATCGATCCCGTAGGGATTGGACTCCTACAGAGAAACGATTGACACCAAGGTCTATCCACGAGGAAAGAGGGCCTTCCTCCCAGGATCCGGGGTTGAGTTCCATGGTCCATTCCATGGAGGGGGCCAAAATGATTCGTTTTTCCTTTAAAAATCGATCAAAAAAAAGGGCCCCTTCCCTTCCCCACAGAGAGGGGGTTCCCCCTCCAAAATAAAGAGACTTGAGTTCGCCCATGGAAAAGTGATGCTCCCTTAAAAGGGCCTCATGGCGATCCCAGGATTTTTCGAGCCAGTGATGAAAGGGATCCAAAGAATGGCCCTTTTCGTCCACTCGGCTTTTAAAAAAATCGCAATAATTACACAGATGGCGACAATAGGGGAAATGCAGATAGAGGGAGTGGATGAGCCTTGGAAATAACATACTGCCCTTTTATAAAAAAATATGGGATCATGCTAGGGGGGAGATTCTATGAAAAAGCATGATCGTACGCATAATGATACCACAATGGGCCCTCTTGAGGTCGAAAGGCTTTCCAATCAACTCAATGTTTTATTCATCGACCAAAAAGCGGCCCAATGTGGAAGCGTTCAAATGTGGTTTCGGGCCGGTAGCTCCTTGGAGGAAAAAGGAGATGAGGGGATCGCCCATTTCTTAGAGCATATGTTTTTTAAGGGAACCCCCAAAAGACCCGGGGCCCAAATTGCAAGTGAAGTGGAATCTTTTGGGGGTGAAATCAATGCATTTACCTCATTTGATTACACCTGCTACTACATCAACTTCCCTTCTCCCAATATCAAAGAAAGCATACATATCCTTTTGGATATGGTTTCCCATCCCGAGTTTTTGGAAAAAGAACTCGTCCCCGAAAGGAATGTGGTTTTTGAAGAATACAAAAAATCTTTAGACAATCCTCATCACGATCATTTTCATCGCATCCAAAAAAATTGTTTTTTAGGAGGCTATGCCCATCCCATTCTCGGGAAAGAGCAGAGTATTAAAAATTTCTCTCGAAATCAGCTCACCAAATTCCGTAAAAACCATTACAATAGTGATAATTCTTTGTTCATCGTTGCAGGGGATATCGAACAAAGAGAACAAATCAAAAAGATCATCTTGCAATACCGTCTCCCGGAAGGCCCTCTATCAAAATTTCTTCCTTTTCGATTGAAAACAAAACCCCAGATCGATGTTTACGAAAAAGATGTTCAAATGGTTCAAACGACCCTTACGATACCTGCATCCCTCTATGAGAAAAAGGAAGGGGCCTATGAAGATTTGGCCATCAATGCCATAGGGTGTGGAGAAAGCTCTCTTTTGCACCAAAAACTCGTCGTGGAAACGTCCTTAGCCAACAAAGCCGGTGGATCAAGTATGTTTATGGTCAACGGGGGAGGGCACTTTATTCGTCTCGTATGTCCCCTTAGAAACTTGAGCAAGGTTTACGATGAGTTTATCAAACTTATCAAAAGGCTATTGGAAAAAGGTATCGCCGAAGAGGATATACAAAAAATTAAAAACCAATATGTGGCCTCAAAAGTTTATGAAAAAGAGTCTTTAGAATCTCTCGCTTTCTCGTTCGGCCACTCCTATGCCCAAAACGGCGATATCAATTGTGAAGCCGCCTTTATAGATCATTTAAAATCTTGTAGCTCCCACGAAGCCCACCAATCCCTTCTGAACATCTTTAGGAGACCTATTCACGTCAATGTTCAAATCCCTCGGGGAATTGAAATTGATGGAATCCGGCGCAAGGCCTCTCTTTTTCAAAAAAAATTGCAATCCTTCGATCTTCAAAGTCAACATGATCAAAAACGCTTCCAAAGCAAGGCTTCCAAATTTGATCCCCAAGTTCGAGAGCTTTCTTTAAAAAAGGGAATCCGTTTCATCCATCGCTACAATCCCCTCACTCCAACTTTTAACCTCTATGCCTTTATCAAGGGAGGGCTTTCGGAAGAAAGAAAAAAAAATAACGGGCTCTATTATATTTTAGGCCATCTTCTTGGAAAAGGTTACAAGGGTAAGAGCTACCATCGTCTCAAGCTCGATCTCGATAAAATGTCTTCCTCTCTCAGTGGTTTTTCGGGAAGAAATTCCTACGGTCTAGGCCTTCACGGGCTGAGCGACCACTCCCATAACCTCTTTGAAATTTTCTTTAAATCCCTTATAAACCCCCTCTTTTTGTCGAAGAGCTTTAATCATGAAATAAAGATCGCCCAAAGGGAACTCCTCAATCAAGAGGAAGACCCTGCCAAGCAATGTTTTAAGCTCGTCAATAAGATTCTTTTTGCCGGACATTCTTATTCTATGCCTCTTATGGGTTCTCGAGAATCCCTTACGAGCTTGGCTCGCCAAGAGATTGTAGATATCCACGAGAAAAAAATGAAATCCGAAGAAATCCTTATTTCATTTTCAGGAAATATCAAATTAGAGGAATGTCTCTCCCTAATCACACCCTTTATCGATCAATTCAAAGAGAGAAGAGAAAAAAGAACCACAAAAAGACAACCTACCCCAAATCTTTCAACGATCAAAACATACAAACATCATAAGGCCTTTCAAAGAGAACAGGCCCATATCTTTGTGGGGATGAGGGCCTTCCGTCAAGGGCATCCCAATAACCTCTTTATCAAAATGTTGACGGCCCATTTATCGGGACAATCCTCCGAACTCTTTGTTCGCGTAAGGGATCAAGAGGGTCTTTGTTACGTCGTACAACCCATCCATTTTGCAGCACTTGAAGCCGGTTATTGGGGTATTTACATCGCCAGTGGCATAGAAAAAACCCAAAAGGCCCTAGAGGCCATCAACGAGATATTGGATGATTATAGTCACAAAGGTCTGGGGAAAAAAGAATTTGATCGAGTCAAATCGATGATCCAAGGGCAAGATTTACTCAATATTCAAACCAATGAGGATTATACTCAAATCTATTCCATTCCCGTTCTTCATGGCCGTGGACTCGATGAACATCACCAATTCATGCAAAAGATACAAAATTCAACCCGAGATGAATTTAACAGAGTCATTCGATCTTTTTTATCAAAAAAAAGGGTTACTGTCGTCATCGGATAACTTTACAAAAGAGTATCGACCATCTTCAAAATGGATAAAAGTTTTTGAATCAAGAGCATACCCATTATTGAGATAGGTAAAATTTGAGGATTCAGAGCTACGATGAATATAGTCTTCTTTGACATGACTGTGGCCACAAATAATATAATCATATCCATTGAGGGCTTGCTTTTTGGCTGCCAATCTAAAACTTTCTCCAATTATTTTTGGATCGTATTTAAGATTGTTCTCACGAGAACTCTTACTCACTCTCCCAAAAATGCCATGAATAAATTGATAGCTAAGAATGTTTTCGGCCATAAATTTTATCACAGAGGTCGAAATAATCGCTTTATAAATTTTATAAATCCAATTTCCTATTTCAATTTCATCACCATGAGCAAATAAAAAAGTTTTTCCCCACATTTTAGTCACAAAGGGTTTATCGTGATAGACAAAAAGAAGATCTTTTATATGATTTTGGCGAAAGTAATCACGATAATTTTGTTCCACATAGATGTCATGGTTTCCCTGAAAATAATGGATTTCATGGCCCTTTTTTAAAAGCTCTCCCAAAAGACAAAAGTAATCTTTATAGTTTTCAAGATATTCCTTATGGCATCCAACCATAAGATCGAATATATCCCCAAGCAAGTAAATCTTTGGAGAGGATTGAACTTTTGGATGCTTCAAAAAGTCCATCATCAACAAATAGGCATCATCACCACTTTCTTTGACGTGAACGTCGCTGATGATGGAGATCGCATCGCTCATGGCCCATTATTTAGCCATTTGATTTATTCGTCAACGATGAAATAAGGATAGATTGATGAAAAGGCCCTACTCCATAATGAAGTAGGGCCGTCTATCGATCCATGGACTCGTTAAAACACAAAACCTAAATGAGCAACCTGAGAGCGGAATTGGGCAGTGAATTAGCACTGGCCAAAGAGGCAATCCCGGCTTGCTTGATCACATCCAATCGGGCCAACTGTGAAGCCTGCTCGGCCACATCGGTATCTTGAATAGCCGACCTTGCACTATCTTGGCTAATTCTTTGAACGTGCAAGTTATTGATCGTGGATTGAAGCCTCGACTGGAGAGAACCAAGGTTGGCCCTAAAACCTGAAATATGGTCAATGGCTTCATCCAATCGCTCAATTCCCGATTCCGCGTCTTGTTGATTTGAGATATCGAGAGAGTCAATGCCAAGTGAAGATGTCGTTGCATCCGTATGACCTGCATTATAGACGATTTTATTTTCATCTCCCGCTTTGTAGCCAATATGGAAGGAAAGACTTTCTTTTCCCTGACCGTTGATGAGTTCGCTTCCATTAAATTCCGTGGAATGGGCAATTCGGTCAATTTCTTCCACAAGCTGAATACGTTCTTGATCCAAGAGGGCCCTTTCATTATCCCCAATGGTATCGGATGACGCTTGAATCGCAAGTTCTCTTAGACGAATCACGATGTTAGAAGTTTCATTGAGGGCCCCTTCAGCGGTTTGAATGTAGGAAATACCGTCATTGGCGTTTCGAGTCGCTTGGGCCAAACTTTTGGTTGTTGCCCTCAATCTTTGAACGATGGCGAGGCCTGCAGCGTCGTCTCCCGCCTTGTTGATTCTCGATCCCGATGAAAGTTTCTGCAAGGCCTCTCCTGAACGTTTTGTTGATGAAGAGAGACTGTTTTGAACCTGTTGAGAAATAACATTTGTTGCAATTTTTAAGGCCATTGTTGCCTCCATGTTAATAGGTTTTTTATACTCCTTGAGGGAATCCCCTCAAGCCTGACAAAAAGAGTCGGTCACACACTCCATCGCCTATCTCGGAAAAAACTTTAGCAATTTATTCAAGAATTATTTGATTTGCTAAAAAAAATGAAAAAATGGGTTGTTTGGGCCATATTACGTTTGTAAAGTGAAAGGTAAAAAACTCTATGTATAAACTCTATCACTACGTTCATTGTCCCTATTGTATTAGGGTGAGATTGGCATTGGGATACTTGGAAAGGCCTTATGAGTCCGTAGTCCTTGCCTATGATGATGAAAAAACCCCGGCTTCTCTTACGGGAGCGAAGATGCTTCCCATCCTGACCTTTCCGGACGGGCATCACCAAAATGAGAGCTTGGCCATTATTTCAAAGCTCGATGAAAAGAAAAGTCTAGGCACCCTCTCCTCTCAAGAGATGGATGATATGGACCACATTTTATCCCAAATTTCTTCTCCCCTTCACAATCTGGCCATGCCCTATTGGATCTATACGAAAGAATTTGATGAAAGCTCTAGGAAGTATTTTCAGCTCAAACATGAAAAAAAGAGAGGCCCCTTCGGCGAGCTTATGAAAAAGAAGAAAATCTTTATGGAGGAACTTTCCGAGCATCTGGAAAAACTCGCCGGGGATTTGACCCCATGGCTCAAAGGGAATCAATTCGGCCTTAAAGACATCCTCTTGGCCTCCCATCTTTGGGGGGCCTACATCGCTCCCGAATTTCAGTTTTCTCCTTCGATTCACAACTACCTTCAATCCATTTCTCAAAAATGTCGCTTCCACTACCACGAGGACTTTTGTCGCTAAACGGGATAGATACATTGGGACTTTTTTAAAAGAAAGTGTTACAAACGAAGAGAATATGGCAAAAATCAAAGTCGAGAATCCCTACCACCCGGCCAGGCTCAAGCCTGCGCGAAAGGGCAAAAGACCGCCCAAATTGCTTGCGGTGGTTCACCAGGATGGCTGTACGGGTTGTGAGGTCTGCATTGCGGGATGCCCCGTGGATTCCATCGAGTTGGTGCCGGGCCCCGACCCCAGAAACCCCTCCTTTCAGCAGACGGTAGAAATCGATCTAATGCGATGCATCGGCTGCCAAAACTGCTCCGAGGACTGTCCATGGGAGACCATCACCATGTACCATCACGACGATGCTTTTACCGCCTGGGGAAACTACACCCTAGAATCGAAACTTTATATGGATGAAGACCAACTTCCCCCGCCCCCTTCAGCCGAAGAGACGAGCGGGGAAAAAGAATAAGAGCCTATCCTAAGTCAAAAATACGGATTTTTGGTAACTTGCTCGCACCTCTAGCAAAAACTGTAATAAAGGCAAGGTAACTGTTCTCCACCCGGATAAGATTGGTAGGAGGCAACGAGGAGCGACTGAGGCGTGCTTCCTGCACGTCGCAAGGAAGCGACGAG
>JAPONP010000045.1 GCA_026713835.1 Bacteriovoracales bacterium | reverse complement strand
TCCCCCCTCTTGATCGAGTTGCCCGACGAGTTCGTGGCCTTCGTCTTTCGCCAGAGGATCAAAAAGGTTTTGGACTCCCCGAAAATCGTCTTCGGCCAGGAAGTGAGCGAAGGGTTTTTGGAAGACGAGTTGTGGGGCATCGACCTCTTCTCGAAGTCCTCCCCCTGCCTCGTCCTAAACGCCCAGGATATCCCCGAGGCGTCCTTAAATTTTTTGTCCTCTCAAAGGGAAAGAATCGATTGGACGGCCAAGCCCTTTGTCTTGATGGCCACCAAGAAAAATCGGTCGTTGGCCAAGTTGATCCGCGAGACGAGGACCGGGGCCCATCACGTCCTCACCCTTCCGGGCTTTTGGGAGATGAACGCCTTGCTTGCATTTTTCGCCTCCCATTTCGATTTGACCCTGGAGGGGAGGGCCCGGGCCTTTGTGATGGAATTTGTCCAGGGGGATTCCCGCCATTATTTTGAGGCCTTGGGTCTTCTCAAAACCGAATACCCTCAAAAAAGACCTTTGACCTTAGAGGAGGTGGGGAGGGTTTTAAATCCTACGAGACTCGATCGGTTTGCCCTGGCCCGTGCCTTGGGAGAGCGCCGCCCGGAAAACTTCTACGGCCCACTTTTGAGGCAGGAATGGAGCTTTGAGGATTTGAGGTCGCTTTTTTCTTTTCTCCAGTCCCATGTGGTCAAACTTATGGACCCCTCCTACATCAAACCCGGAGGGAGGGTGAGCCGCTACGATCGGCAAATCCAAGACCACGGACGGGGGTGGAAGAGAGAGGAACTGGCCGCACTCTTAGAGGAGTTGGCCCGATGGGAAGCCGCCTGCAAGTCGAGGGACACGGGCCTTAGGAATCGGATGCGCCTTAGCTATTTGAAGAGGACGTGTTGACCGCTTTACGGGCCAACCTGGAGGTCTTTCGGGCGATGGTCTTGGGATGGAGGTTCGTTTTGGCCAGAAGGCCTTGAACATTTCTCAGAAGGGAATCCGTAGCGGACGGATCCTTGCCCTCCATGGTCTTTCCCAGAGTGCGAATGGCGGTTCGGGCCCGAGTCAGACGGTTTTTATTCACAAAGGTTTTCTTGAGGGTTTGGCGGGCCCTTTTCTTGGCGGATTTATGATTGGCCACAATGACTCCTAAAGGGTAATAACTTAAAGGAATCTTCTACGACGGATGGGATGAACTGTCCAGTGGAACGGGAAAAAGGGGAGGCCTAAAAGATGCGGCGCGTTTTTGACCTCTTTGAAAAAAGGCTAGAGTCATGGGTCTAGACCGATGCGGCGTGGAGCGTATTGGGGTGATCGGGGCCGGGCAGATGGGAGGAGGAATCGCCCAAGTGGCGGCCCAAAGGGGTTTTCGGGTCTTTCTCTTCGACACCTCCCCCAAGGCCTTGGATCTCGCCCTGGCCCGGATGACCGCCCAATTGGAAAGGGGGGTGAAAAAGGGCAAGTGGGACGAGATTCATGCAAAAGAGACCTCGGAGAGGATCGTCAAGGCCTGTGAACTCGAAGACTTAAAAGATTGCGATTTTGTCATCGAGGCGGCCAAAGAAGATGTGGGGGTCAAGTGCGACCTTTTTCATCGCTTGGACGCCCTCTTACCGCCTAAGGCCATTTTGACCTCCAACACCTCGTCCATCTCCATCACCCGGATAGGGGCGGCCACCAAAAGAGCGTCCCGAGTGGCGGGGATGCATTTTATGAACCCGGTTCCCGTCATGCCCTTGGTGGAGGGGATTCGGGGGCTGGAGACTTCAGGCGAGGTCTTTTCCGTGGTGGAGGAACTGGCCAAAGCTATGGGAAAGACCTTTATCGAGGCCTTGGATAGGCCCGGCTTTGTGGTCAATCGCATCCTCATGCCCATGATTAACGAGGCCTGTTTTGCCCTTCAGGAGGGCCTGGCCAGTGCCGAGCATATTGACCGGGCGATGAAAGGGGGTTGTAACCTGCCCATGGGGCCTTTGGAGTTGGCCGATTTCATAGGCCTTGACACCTGTTTGGCCATTATGGGCGTCATCTTTGAAGGACTTGGGGAATCCAAATACCGCCCCTGCCCTTTGCTCAAGCAATACGTGACGGCCGGGCGACTGGGCAGAAAGGTGGGGAGAGGGATTTACCGTTACGATGAAGACTTGAAAAAGATGGGGTGAGTGAGGACGGAAAAAATGGAATCACAACATGAAGAGATCAGAAATTTAAGTGCCCGGTTTGCCGACGATGTGGTCGCACCTTTGGCCCATGAGATCGATCGCCGAGGGGAGATTCCGGATTCCATCATCAAAAGCGTGGCCGAAAGCGGGTTTTTTGGCATCTTTATCCCTGAAGAATACGGGGGAGCGGCCATGGATTACACCTCTTATGCCATCATCATGGAAGAGATTTCCAGGGCCTGTGCCTCCACTTCCGTGGTGATTACGGGACATAACTCCCTTTGCGTTTGGCCCATCATGCACTTTGGAACCCCCGAGCAAAAAAAGACCCACCTTCCCCCCATGGCCTCGGGGGAAAAATTGGGATGTTTTTGCCTGAGCGAACCGGGCGCCGGCTCCGATGCGGGTTCCCTCACCACCTTTGCCAAAGAAGAGGGGGATTTTTTTGAGATTTCCGGCACGAAAAATTTTATCACCAACGGCAAAGAGGCCAAGCTCGCCATCGTCATGGCCAAGACCCAAAAGAGTCCCGATTATCGGAGCATCACGGCCTTTATCGTGGACATGACCTCAAAGGGGATCACCGTCAATAAATTGGAGGACAAATTGGGCCTTAAAGGCTCTTCCACGGCCCAAATTCATTTCGATAAGGTGAGGGTTCCCAAAGAGAATCTTTTGGGAGAGCGGGAAAGGGGTTTTCGCGTAGCCATGGCGACTCTCGATGGAGGGCGCATCGGAGTGGCCGCCCAGGCCTTGGGCATTGCCGAAGCGGCCTTTCGGTACGCCAAAGGCTACTCCAAACAAAGGGTTCAATTCGGGGCACCCATTTCCAATCTTCAGGCCGTGCAATTTATGTTGGCCGATATGAGCACGAAGATAGCGGCTTCGAGGCTTTTGATTTTGGAGGCTTCGAGATTAAAAGACCGGGGAGAAAAATACACCAAGGAAGCGGCCCAGGCCAAACTCTTTGCCTCCGAAGCCTCGGCCTTTGTCACCCACAAGGCCATTCAGGTTTTAGGGGGGTGTGGCTATATCAAAGAGTATCCGGTGGAGCGGCATTTTAGGGATGCGAGAATCACCGAGATCTATGAGGGAACCAGTGAGATTCAACGTTTGGTGATTGCGGCCCAGGAATTAAAGGGATAAAGGGAAATTTCTTATGGTGAAAAAGACGAAGAAAAAGAAAGTCTCAAAGGCGTCGAATAAAAAGGCGGCCAAGAAGTCTAACAAGAAATCTAAGAAGAAGACGGTCAAAAAAAGTGCCAAGAAAAAAGCGGCTGAAAAAAGTATCAAGAAAAGTACCAAGAGTGCAAAGAAAAGCGTCACGAAGAAGGCTTCCAAGAAAGTTTTAAAAAAGGTCTCCAAAAAGAAGGCGACCGCCAAGAAGGCCCAAGGGACGAAAAAGAAAAAGATCCTCAAAAAGAAGAAGGCTTCTTCTAAAAAGACTTCCCTCAAAAAAAAGACGAAGAAAAAGGCCCTCCCAACCAAGGTGTCTTCCAAAAAAACCTCTTCCAAAGTGAGCCCAAAGAGCAAGTCCAAGTCTCCAAAGCCTAAAACCAAAAAGGGGGCCTCTTCCCCGTCCACCGAGATCGACAAAAATATTCAAGGATCCGCAGAGAAAATTTATGACGAGATCGTGGGCCTTTCGGAAGAATTTCCCATTGCCAATATCCAAAAGGCCATCAAGGGATTGAATTTTTTTGTTTCCGAAAATGAAGACTGCCTTGAAAAGGGTTGCGATAATTTGGCCACGACCCTGGGGTATTGCCGTTTTCACTATATAAAGAATTGGAAAGAGATCAAGGTCAAACAACAAATTCTTGAGAGTGGGAAATTGGTGGCCCTCATTGAAGAACTCATCGAAAAATTCTCCTTGGAATATGTGGAATCCATCTTGTCCGATCTTCAAGATGAGAAGTCATTTTATCTGGCCCTCAAAGATCTCAATATAGAGAGCGATTTTGAAGAGGAGGAGAGTGTGGGAGATAACGAGGGTGAATTTGAATCCGGCGAAATCCATAGCTTCAAATCCGAAAAGTCCTTTGGGGATGGGGATTGATCCGGGTTCCATAAAGCGTAAAGACCTGAAAAACTACAAACCCTTCCATTTGATTGTAGTCTTTCAGGGAAAATGTCCGGTTTATTTTTCAGCGATTATGTCCCATGCACATAGGGTCATATCGGGGTCTTTAATTTTCTCTTTAACTTTTTCATTCCATCCCATGCCGTCC
>JAPONP010000044.1 GCA_026713835.1 Bacteriovoracales bacterium | reverse complement strand
GTTTCCCGGCGCTCCTTTTTGAACTCTTTGGCCACAAAGTTTTGAAACTCCCGTGCGGAACAAGTGGAGGCCTCTTCCACCATCTTGTCCACAAGAGATGGGGAGGGTTTTTGAGAAGACCTTTGGGATTGCAAAACCTTGTTGACTGTAGCGGCATTGCTGAGACTGAGCTTACCCTGTTCAATTTTCGACCGGGCCTTTTTTGATTTGAGCATAAGCCTGACCGCATTGGCGCGAACGACGGCCTCGGCATCGGAATAACCCAACCCCCTCACCAGGTACTTATGGAGAGAAGGGTATTTGAGATCGCTATAGAGCTTGTTCCGCTCTATAGACATAAGATTTTTTAAAATTTTGACGGTGTAACCCCTCTCTTTTTCCACCAACTCTTTTGTTTCGTTAAAAATGCTGACTTCTTTTATCATCTCTTTTGACCTCCTTTTTTTGAATACAAAAGATTATCATTTTTGTTTCAAAACGTCACGAAAAAATAAAGAGCGCTCACAATTTTTCAAAGAGGGCCCGCCTCGTTCCCAACCCCAATCTCTTTCAAAAATATAAAGTTAGCGGGCCAAAAATTAAGTTTTCTTCTCAGTCATAAAAACTTTACGAAGAACATCATTTATCAGAGTGGTGTAAGATATGTTATATTTTCTAGCAACATCTTTAATTTCAATAAGTAAATCAGAATCAAAGTTAGCAGTAATTTTTTCTTTAAGAGGCTTAGTCATACAAGGTAAAGTTGAAATATCAATGTTAACAGTTCCAAAAAATTCATTTGGCATTTGATCAAGTTTTTTTAATGCTTTTTTGAGACTTGGTTTTTTTCTTGCGACCATGAACTTCCTCCCATCGAGTTATTAAAAAATCGATAGTTTTCATACACATATTTAATAATCAATCGAACAGATTTTTTGGAAAATTTTGAACATGAGGGGCACCATACCTTCATACATATTTTAATACATTAAAAATAGCATATTTTTAGCCATCTATACCATGTTATAATCAGAAAAACTGAAGCTATGAATATCCTAAAATAACAAAACGGCCCCCGGTCCAGAGTTGACGCAACAAGCCTTTAGAAATGAGGGGGGGGGGGGATAATTACTATAGAATAAAAAAATCTTGCTACGAGCTTAAACTTAAAAAGGGAGGGTAAAGAAATGAAATACTTTTCTGCTGTATTTTTACTTTTAACAATGGGCTGCGCATCGAAACATACCGCTAAGGGAGAGAGAACCCCTCAATCCCTTGCCCTTAGGCATGTTACTATCGATTCAACAATAAATCTTTCATCGGTAGATGTTTGTACCGTATCCTTTGATAGTAGGAGAAGGTTTGGAGATAATATCCGCTTTCAAGGTTCTATTTGTCGAAACAAAGATGGGAGTGGAGATACTATGGACGTTATTAGGGTAAAGGATTATACGGGAGATGAGAGTGTGAGTCTGATTCATTCTCTTTCATCATTCTTTTATAAGCATGGACTGAGCAATGGACATTGTCTGGGAAATGAATTAGATACGGGTGCTTTCCGTATATGTACATTTTCAAGGGTCAAGTAAAAAAGGGCCTGAATTTAACATCGATTTTTAAAACGACTTCCACTCAACGGAAATCGGATAGAAACTATCCTCGGTGGTCTTTCTCCCGAGCAGTCCCCCCTTTCCCGTCCCCCAGCACTTGATAAGACCTTCCGTGGTGAGAGCGCAGGTATGCACATCCCCTGCACTCACTCGGGCCACATTCAAAAGAGGGCCCGCCCCCTCCCCGGCCAATACGGTGACGGGATAACTTTGATCTTCCGTGGTTCCGTTGCCCAAACGCCCGTTGTCCCCTCGTCCCCAACACATAAGCTCTCCGGCTTCCATCAAAGCGCAACTATGGTTGTCTCCGGCACTCAAATGGATGACCCCCGTAAGAGGGCCTGGCCTTTCCCTCCCCGCCAAAACCTCTACGGGATGGAGGACATCTGTGGTTTTCCCGTGACCCAAACGCCCAAAACTCCCTCTTCCCCAACACTTGACCTTTCCGGAATCCATGAGAGCGCAAGTGTGGGCCGCTCCCGCAGAAATGGACTTCACTTTGGCGAGGGGAACCCCGCGATCCAAGACAAAGGCGGGGTATTTTTGATCCTGCGCTTTTCCATGGCCCAAACGCCCATGGGCCCCCTTCCCCCAACACAAGACTTGGTGTTTTTCCGTAAGAGCGCAGGTATGGGCGGCCCCGGCGCTGATTTGCAAAATCCCCAAAAGGGGCCTTCGGCCCTTGCCCCTTAAAACCTTTGCGGGAAACTCCCGATCTCGACTCCTGCCGTTTCCAAGACGCCCACCGGCCCCGTAACCCCAACAACGCACGGAACCTCCCTTATCCAAGGCACAGGTATGGTTGTAACCGCAGGCCAATTGTCGAACGCCCAAGAGTTTCGTCCCGGATTTCTTTCGAGAAGGGCCCTTCACCAAGACAAAAGAGGGATGACTTCGCCCCACCTTTTCTCCATCTCCCAAACGACCGTTGGCCCCTTGTCCAAAGCATTGTACGGAATCGTCTTCGGTTAAAAGGCAGCTATGCTCATAACCCACGCAGATCTCAACGGGATTTTTCTCCGTCAAGACAAAGGCCGCCCCTCCGCTCACCTTTTTCTCATGCCCCCTTCCCAATTGCCCATAGGAATTATCCCCCCAACAGATCGCACGATCCTCAAAAACTCCTTTTTGGGTTTTATGTTTGGCCAGGGAACAGGTATGGGCCCCTCGGGTGCTTAGACTCGGGGGCCTCAAAGATCTTTGAAAGGGTTCAAAAAATTGCGCCCCTTGATGGCGCGAGGATGTGGCACAACCCAAGAGAAAAAAAGAAATAAGAAATCCAATGGTGATCGTGTTCAAATCGATATCCGTTTTCCCATCCTATACCAACTTTTTAGCTTTATGACCAACCTTTTCCCTTTATCAAAACCCCCGAGGCTTGGGAGAGATTCTCAATCCGCAGGATCAATGGAGAGGGGAAGGGGGGTGGCCAAGGCGATGCCCTTTTCGTGGATGCGGCACCTATAGACGAGAATTTCCACTCCCTCTTTGGCCGCTTGGGCCAAAAGCTCTGCGTAACGGGGGTCATGGGAAAAGGCCGGGCCGAAGGAATCCACATCCTCTCGGGAAACCACGAAGAGCATACAGGCCCTATGTCCTTCCCTTTTGAGTTCCATGAGATCTTCCAAATGTTTTTGCCCTCGGGTGGAGACCGCATCGGGGAAAAGGGCCTTATTCTTTCCCCCCAAAAGGGTGACGTTTTTCACCTCCACATAACAAAGCCGACTCCCGTAGCGCAAGAGGATATCGATACGCCCTCGCTTGACCTTTTGCTCCCTCTTGAGTTCCGTATGGCCTTGAAGTTCGGCAACCGTGCCGTCTTCGATTCCCTGCACGGCCAAATCATTGGTACGGGAGGTGTTGACGTTGATCCAGGTATGACCGTTATGGGTAAGCTCCAAGGTATAGGGGAGCTTTCTTTTGGGGTTATCTGAGCGAGAGAGCATGACGGGCCATCCCGGCTCCCAGCAGGTTCTCATGCTTCCCGTATTGGGCGTGTGGGCCGTCACCACTTCCCCCGTGGGAAGCTCCACATCGCTTAGAAAACGCTTGTAGCGCTTGATGATCTTGCCTTGAATGAAGTGATCGAAGTCTGCGCCCATTTCGCCCTTTTCTCCCCTCTCTTACGGGCATGATAAACCACCGTTTTCTAAAGCTAAAGGGACTATCGACCGAAAAGGAATAAAATGGCCTTTAAACCCATATCACTCGCCTTCAAGGTTTTTCTCACCTGTGCGGCCCTGTGGATTTTGGCCCATCATAAGAGTTGGGCCTGTTCCTATCCCCCGGAAGATCCTTTGGCCCGGCAAAAACGAGATTGTGACCAAAGACCCGATCGCTCTTGGTCTTGTGGGCTGGGGCGCTGCCTTCTCACTCAAGAGGTGGCCGAAACGGAAAAGGATTTGGCCCAATGTGACGGCTTGGAGGATGCGGAGGCGGCCAACCGCTGTCGTGTGGAAAAGATCAAGGAACTGGCCAAAAAACAAAAGGGAATCGATCTCAACCAAAATCGCCTCAAGCGAAAAGACGGTTATACGGGCGTTCAGGCCTTGGTGGGAAGCTATTATATCCTCGCAGGTTTTACCAATATCGTAGGCCCCAAATGCAAAGCTCTTTCCGGAAGGCTTATCGGGGCGGGAGGGGCCGCCAGTGTCGCAGGTTCTCTTTACGCCTATTACGAACAAAAGAAAGGTACGGATAAACTCAAAAAACAATACGAAAAATTGGCCCTACAAACCCGCCCTTCCAACGCCCAGGTGGAGGCCTTCGATTACCTCATCGAAGAGCAAAGGCTCGTGGAAAAGGCGGCCGATCGCTACGCCAAGGCCAATACATTGGCCGCAGGACTTTTTACGGCAGGAGCAGCGGCGGCAGGGATCGCCCTGGTGCGGGGAGGTCTTGGAGGAGAGGAAGGGGGTTGTCCCGTTCCGTCCTCGGCTTCCATAAACGATGGGCGGCCCGACCAATCGCAAACCCTTAGACAAGATTTTGACCCTCTTCTTTTTCTCTTTCCCCAAGCATTCGCGATCCCACTCCTTCCCCAAACATTAGCAACCCTACCTAATATCATTAAAAATGCTCCGAAATTGGAAAAATCCGGCGGAGGAAAAATTCGCAAGCTCTTAAATCGACCGCTCACACGCATGATTCTCGGTTCCATAGGAGGGGCCACGGCCCTCCATGTGGCCTCTCTTTATCGCAAGGAGGGCAAACTGGCCAAGGAAAGAAGGGAAAAGCTCATCGAGTTTAGGGCGGCCTTGGTCAAGCGCCTTGGGGTTTTCGATTGCCCCACGAGAGATGATCCGAGATCTCCCGAATGTTTTTGCTTTCTCAAGGAAAATATCGTCAATCCCGAACGCAAGTCCAGTGAGGCCTGCAAGTCGTATTTTCCCTCGGAGGAGGGAGAAGATGCCCTCAAACCCAACACCTATTCTCGATTCTCGGGAGGTGGTGGGGACAAGGAAGGAAACCAGACCGGTTGCTTGAGTAGGCAAGGGCTTTTTGATCCCGACTGCGCTTGCCGAAAACAACTTTCCTCTTCGGGACAAAACAATTGCCAAAAAACGTCATTCCATCTCGCCTCCTCTCCCTTTGGGGGTCTCGGTTCCGACGTGGGGAAACTCGTGAGGGCGGGCAACGCCCTATCGAACGGGGCCTTGGGTCTCGATGCTCTAAACGGATCATCTCTTGGGCAAGGAGCGGCCAAAATCCGAAAAAACCTGGAAGAGGTCGCGCAGGCCTTGGACAAAAAACTCAAGGGAAACAAAATGGTTGGATCCATGGATTCCAAGACGGCCTTTAAACGTCTTGGCAAGATGTTGGGTTCTCGTGGAGTGTCCTTGTCCAAGGGGTTTTCCCCCGGTTTGGGGCAAGGCGGCCCGGCCAAGGAAAAAGAAGTGCCCAAACCCATTAGGGAAGCGGTGGAAAGTTTTTTGGGGGGAAGGGGAAATCAAAATTGGCCCAAACGATCCGGGCCCGAAACCGGCACAAACTCCCTTTTTGATTTTGGGAAGGCCCGTGAAAAAAAAGAAGACCCCTCACAAGCGGAAGAATACGATTACGCCGGACACGACATCCATCCCTCGGACTCTCAAAGCCTCTGGGATATCTTGGGTCATCGCTACAGGCAAAGTGCCTATCCGATTCTTTTCGACTGACCGAACCCCCCTAAACCTCCTTGGCGGACATAAACCCATCGGCTTCCAGGAGACCATCCAAGGAGGGAAGTTCTTCATGGGAAAGGGGTGGGCGAAGGACCGGGGTTTCCGTGGGCCCTTTGTGATGGAGGAGGGCCTTGGTCGGGATGGGGTTGGAGACCGTAAAAAGGACGTCACAGGCCCTGTGCCAGGGAGTTCTTTCCTCTTCGCTCATATCCTGCTTGAGACATCGATCCACAAAGGCCCGCATCTGAGAGGGCCACACATTGGAGGCCACGCTCACGAGTCCCCGGCACCCGGCCGGGACGAGATCGTAGGTCAAAGAATCGTCTCCACTGTAGAGGGCCAGTTTCGGCAAGGCCTTGTGGTAGAGGCGGCATTTGTCCACCGAACCGCTGGCCTCCTTGAGGGCCCAAAGGTTTGGGTGATCCTTCAGGGGGGTGAGGGCATCGATGAAAAGTTCCTGGCCCGTTCGAGAGGGGATATTGTAGAGCATACAGGGTTTTTTCACTCGCCCCAAAAGGGTCTCAAACCATTGGCGTTGCCCCACGGGGCCGGGTTTGGCGTAAAGGGGAGTGGGCATGAGATAACCTTGGACACCTTGGGTTTCACAAAAATCCAACCACTCCAAAACGGCGGGCAACCGAAAGCCGGGCACGCCCACGAGAAGGGGAATGGAAAGATTCAAGGATGAGGCCTTTTCCACCACGGATTTTTGCTCCTCAAAGTCAAGAGCCAAGGCCTCTCCGGTACTGCCCAAAAGAACGACTCCGTTACGGGCCTTCTCCTGGCGTCTCAAAAGCCCTTCCAGGGAGTTGAGATCGATGCGCCCGTCTCGGTAGAAGGGGGTCACGGTGGCCGTCCAAAGGGGGGTGGAATTGAGGTCATTTGCGCTCATGTGGATTTCCTTTTGCTTTCCTTTTGGTTTTTCTTTTGGTTTTCCTTGGTTGCATTGCTTGTCTCGCTTGGGGATCGCTCCATGAAGTGATCCACCAGGTCTTCAAAGGGGATCAGTCCCAAGGGAAGATCCGGGGTCTCCAAAATCTTGCGGGCGGCCCAAATGGCCCCTCTCGCAAAAATTTTTCGATCCAAAGATTCGTGGGTGAGTTCCAATGTCTCCAAAGGGCCTTTGATCGTCAAGCGGTGAAGGCCTATGGCATCTCCTGTGCGTTCACTGGAGATATCCACCTCGGGGTGTCCCAGCCACTCCTTCCATTTCAAGGCCGTGCCACTGGGAGCATCCCTTTTGTGGAGGTGGTGGATTTCGTGGATGTGAAGACCCATCCCGTCCAAAAGTTCACGGGAGCGGCCCATAAGACCCAAGGTGTGGCGAACCACGTTCATGGCCAAGGAAAAGTTATGCCCGTGAACCCATCTCTTCTTTTCGTCCCGTAGCCGTTGCAACTCCCGAGGTTTCCAATGAAAGCCCGTGGAGCCGATCACCATGGGGGTTTGGGTGGAGAGCAAGGTAGGGAGTAGGTCGGAAAAGATATCACCCGGAACGAAGATGATGCACACGTCGCTTTCTTCTATCTTGAACTTTTCCGGAGGGTTTTGGGAGTCGAAGACCGCTCCTATGGAGTCTTGGGGGAGCATCTCCAAAATCTGCCCCCCCGTCTTTCCCTTTCCCACGAGCGATACCTTCATCCATCATCCCAGATAATCTTCCAAGGCTTCGAGGTTGAGCAACGCCGCTCCGGCGGCCCCCCGAACCAGGTTATGCCCTTGGGAAATGAGACCCAGAATATGGGGGCCATCCCCCTGCTTGAGGCGTCCGATATGAACCCTTTGATCCAAGGAGTGGATATCCCGGGTCGGTTGGGGGCGATCCTGGGCCCCGTGGACGCAAAAGGTCTTTGGGTACTGGGTGTTCCACGCTTCATAGCGCTCGATCGCCTCGGGGGCGGTGACGGGGCGATCAAAAAAGAGGTGGAGGGCCACCGTATGTCCGTGGAGGACGGGAACCCGATGGGCGTGGGCGGTGACGCTAAAGGAAGCCTTCTCCCTCACCTTCCCCAAAATCCTTTTCATTTCCCGCTCGATCTTTTCCTCCTCCTTGGGGAGAGGGATGATATTGCCCAAAATATCCAAAGAAGGAACGCCGGGATAGCCGGCCCCGCTCACGGCCTGGAGGGTGGTGAGGGAAAGATGCTCCAACTTGCCAAGCTCAAGCAAGGGGGCCACGCCCAAGGCCGCAAAGATGGCCGCACAATTGGGATTGGTCACGATCTTTCCCGGTGTGGATTGGGATTCCAAAAGCTCCAGATGGCCTTTATTGATTTCAGGAATCACGAGGGGAACCTGGGGATCCATCCTGTGGGCCGAAGCATTGCTCACCACATGGATTCCCCTTTCCATGAGGGCGGGCTCCACTTCCCCGGCCACTTCTTCGGGAAGGGCCGACAGGGCAAAGGGGGAGCGGATATCCTCGTGGGAGCAAAGGGATCTTGCGGCCAAGGATTCGGGCAAAGGGGTTTCCTCTTTCCACAACACGGCCTGCCCATAGGGTTTGCCGAGGTTTCGTTCACTGGCGATAAGTTCGCCCACCCGAAAGCGGGGATGGGTCATAAGCATCCGAATGAGTTTTTGCCCCACGGTTCCCGTGGCCCCTAAGACTGCAATGGGTGTGGGTGAAGGCATTTGATTTGACCTCGGTTTCTCCTTGCCTCTTTAGCTCACGGTCATCATAGGGGAAGAGAATCGAATCGTCCAACGGGAAACGAGTCCTCGTGGACAGGGCACTAGCTCAGGGTCGTCATGGCGGCCCGTTCCCTTTTTCCTGCGGCCCCTTTGACCACTTTGAGATTGGGGACAACCTTGAGAAAATCCTCTTCTTTCACATCGAGAACGGTTCTCAAGACATCTTCCATCTCTTCAAAGGCCATCACATCCATTCCCTCCAAAATTTGCTTGGGAATCTTGATAAGGTCCTTCTCGTTTTTTGAGGGGATAATCACGGTTTTCACCCCGGCCTGCTTGGCGGCCAAGAGCTTTTCTTTAAGTCCTCCTATGGGAAGAACCCGTCCCCGAATCGTGATCTCTCCGGTCATGGCGATGTCTTGTTTGACGGCGTATCCGGCCACGGCAGAAGTGAGGGCCGTGGCCAAGGTGATCCCGGCACTGGGCCCATCTTTGGGGGTGGCCCCTTCGGGAACGTGGATATGGATATCGTGTTCGCTAACCCCCTCCGGGGCCACGCCGAGCCGATCACTGATGGATCTCACATAGCTCAAAGCGGCCTTGACGGATTCTTGCATCACTTCGCCGAGTTTACCCGTAATCTCGGTTTTTCCGGTTCCCGGTACGGTGACGACTTCGATATGCAAGATTTCCCCTCCCACACTCGTATAGGCCAGACCGTTCACAAGCCCTATTTGGGAGCCCTGCTCGATGGCGTGGGTATCGAATTTGACAGGCCCCAGGTATTTTTCAACGAGTTTTTCCGTGACCTTAAATTTTTTCTTCGACGGATCCAAGTTTTTTTCGACCACTTCCGTCGCAATCTTTCGGCAAATGGCATTGATGTTTCTTTCAACGCCTCTCACACCGGCCTCTTTGCTATAACCCATGATCAATTTGGTGAGGGACCTATCTCCCATGTTAATTTTAAATTTTTCCAACCCATTGGATTTGGTAGATTTTTTTAACAAATACCTTTTGGCGATTTGCAATTTTTCATAAGGGGTATAGCCGGCGATATTGATGATCTCCATCCGATCCCGGAGAGGCCCTTGAATCTGGGAGATATCATTGGCCGTGCAGACAAACATGACCTTGGAAAGATCGTACTCCACCTCCAAAAAGTGGTCCCCAAAGTTTTTATTTTGCTCAGGATCGAGAACTTCCAACATGGCCGATGCCGGATCCCCCCTAAAGTCGGAGTTCATCTTATCGATTTCGTCGAGCAAGATCAGGGGATTTCCCACTTCGGCCTTTTTCAAGGCCTGAATGATTTTTCCGGGAAGGGCCCCCACATAGGTTCTTCGATGTCCTCGAATTTCGGCTTCATCCCGAACTCCGCCCAAGGAAATGCGCAAGAAACGACGCCCCATACTCTCGGCCAAGGATTTGGCAATAGAGGTCTTCCCCACTCCGGGAGGGCCTGCGAGACAAAGGATGGTGGCATGGCCGTCTTCCTCCTTGAGAAGAGACCTTACGGAAAGGTATTCGATAATGCGGCTTTTGACATCTTCAAGACCGTAGTGATCTTCTCTCAAGATGGATTTTGCCTTTTTAATATCGTGGTAAGTCTTGGAGTTTTTATTCCACGGTAAAGAGAGCATCCAATCGATATAGTTACGGATGACGGCCGACTCGGCCGACATGGGAGACATGGACTTGAGCTTTTTAATCTCTTTTTCGGTTTTCTTTTTGGCCTCTTCCGGCATGATTTTTTTCTTGAGGGCCTCCTCCATTTCTTGGGTTTCGGATTTTTCCCCACCGCTTCCCAATTCCTTTTGGATGGCATTCATCTGCTCATTGAGGTAGTACTCTTTTTGGCTTTTTTCCATTTGATTTTTAACACGGGTTCTAATCCTCTTTTCCACATTGATAATTTCGATTTCGGCCTGCATTTTTTCGAGCAAGAGTTGGAGCCTTTCCTCTACGACGATGGTTTTCAAAATCTCTTGTTTTTCCGCAATCTTCATGCTGAGGTGGGCTACGATGATATCGGCCAGACGGGAAGGATCGGTGATGGACGAAATACTCATCAGAAGTTCCGGTGGGATTCTCTTATTCACCTTTACATATTGCTCAAAGATATTTTTAACGCCTCTAACGGAAGCCTCCACATTGGTGACATTGCCAAGCTCATCGTTACATCTTTCTATGGTAGTGCGATAACCTCGGGCCGTATTTTCAAAATCCTTTATGGCGGCTCTGTATTTACCTTCAATGAGGACTTTGACCGTGCTATCGGGAAGCCTTAGCATCTGGATAATGTTGACAACCGTTCCGATATCGTAAATATCTTCTCGATTGGGATTGAGAACACTTGCATCTTTTTG
>JAPONP010000043.1 GCA_026713835.1 Bacteriovoracales bacterium | reverse complement strand
TATTGAAGGAATCATTGCTTTAAAAAAACTAGAATGTAAGGACAATGGTATTAGATTTATATTTAATAAAAATAAAAGTAATGACTTCATCACCCTAAAATCTATTCGTCAAGAATTGAAATCAGCCATCTCACACGTTATCAATAATTCAATAGAGGCCCTAAACGGCAAAGGCAACATCACTTTTGACCTTTCCCTTGATGGGAATTTAGCTAAGATAACTATTTCGGATGATGGGCCTGGCGTACCTCAAGATAAGGTTTCCGAAATCGTCAAAGAGGGAAAATCCTATAATAAGAAATTTGGAAACGGCCTAGGGCTACCTCAATGTATCGAGACCATCGAATCTCTTGGGGGAGAAGTGAGCTTAAAATCCGATACAGAGCAAGGAATGACGGTCAGTATTCATCTTATAGCAGAAAAAACCACCAAAGAAAAATACGATCAAGAGGATATTTCTAATTTTGAATATATCCTAATCGAAGACAGCAAGGCCCGAAGACTTCAATTTGAATATTGTGCAAAAAACGAAGGAGTCAAGGTCGGCACATTCTCAGGCTATAAGGAATTAAAAGAATTTTTAAAGAAATTTAAATTTAACACCGATGCCATCGTCATCACGGATTCCAACCTAGGGGAAGAACTAGAGGGCGAAGAATCAGCCAAAGAACTCTATTACCACTACGGATTTAAAGATATTCGTCTTCTTACGGCCGGAGATATTAACGAACTCAAATCAAGAAATATGGCCTGGATTAGCTCTATTATCGGTAAACATGAGACCCAGAATTTTTTTGAGTCAAAGGCCTAAAAAAGAATGACTTTTGAGAGTTGAAGCCCACGTAACGCGGTGGCCTATGTCTCTTCTTTTGATTTACCCTCGCCTTTAAGACCCCTTTAAAAGTTCTCATTTTAAGAAAAAATTTAAAATTTTCAGTCAAAGCATTACTTTTTTACCGTATGTACGAGCAATAGGTTGATCTAAATCTTGAAATAGTGAAAATATCCTCTCAGTCCCCGAGGATAACGAAATGAAAGTTTCTCAAAAAAAGAATATGCCACCTCAACCCATCAAAGTTCTCATTGTCGAAGATGAGAAAATACAATCCCTCTCTTTGGAGCGACAACTCAATTCTTGCTTTGAAGAAAATGGTATTTTAGGAAATATCACCATTGCAGATTCTTCCGATTCTGCTAAGTCCATTTTAAAATCAAATAAATACGATATAGCATTCTTTGACCTTTATCTCAATGGCGGCTTTGAAGGGCTCGACCTTCTTGGAAATTTTGCCCGACAAGTTCAACGCCCTGCCATTTTAACCAGCGTTGAAGACTTTAATGTTATTGAACAAGCGGCCAAGTTTGGATGTAAAGATTATTTTTCAAAACCCGTCAAAAAACAAACACTCAAGAGTTTTATTAAACGCTATCAGAATCAGATCAATCGAGATGAAATCAATAATTATATCCTATCTAAATATATAACAGACGATCCCCAAACAATTGAACAATTATTTAAAATCCCAAATTTGAAAGAAAATCCAAACCCTATTTACATTGCCGGCCCTACCGGATGCGGCAAACAAGTCACGGCCCAACTCATCCATGATATTATTTGCGAGGGGAAGGGCCCGCTCATAGAAATGAATTGTTCCTCTTTGTCAATAGAGTTGGCAGAGTCAGAGCTTTTCGGTCATGAACAGGGAGCATTTACCGGAGCTTCCCATAGCAAGAAGGGTCTTTTTGAATTGGCCGATAAGGGAACAATTTTTCTTGATGAAATAGGGAAGATGCCTTTAAGGCTACAGGATAAGCTTCTTAAAGTTATTGAGCAAAAAAAATTTACTCGCGTTGGAGGAACAAGGGAAATTTATTCAAACTTTAATCTTATTTCTGCAAGTTGTGAAAACCTTCAATATCTAGTGGATCAAGGCCAATTCCGACCTGACCTAATGGAGCGAATTAAAGGGAATACTATTTCCCTTAAAGGGCTTCGAGAAAGAAAAGAGGATATCAAAAAATTATTAGAATATTTCATTAAAAATCACCCATCGGGAAGGCTCTTGGCTGTTACATCAAAAGCGATTAGTATTTTAGAAAATTATCTTTGGCCCGGAAATGTAAGAGAATTAAAACATCTCGTGGATAAATGGCAGTCGGAGGGATTGATACGAGTTGATGCAGAAGACTTAAAAGAATTAAGACAAAAAGAGTTCAAACATAAATATACTTTCTTAAATGATGCCATTATTTCATATATAAAAGAAAACGGCCTTTCAGAAATAAATGAACTCATTCTTTCTGAAATCATTTGGTACTTTTACGAAGACAATGATTTTAACACCATGAAAACGATTGAAGAACTCAAAACAAATCGTAGAAGATTCTATAAATCTAAAGAGATATTTCAAAACAACATACAAGAAAAAGATAATATATGAAGATCAAACTGACCTCATGGAACGTTAATGGAATCAGGGCCTGCGAAAAAAAAGGCTTTTCCAAGTGGCTCAAGCGGGAACGCCCCCATATCCTTTGCCTCCAAGAAACCAAGGCCCAAAGAAATCAATTGGATGACTCTCTTGCGAATATCGCTCCCTATTCCTCCTACTTTTTCGATGGAGAGAAGAAGGGCTATAGCGGAACGGCCCTTTACGTTCACCCCGAGATAAAGACACATAAAGTGACCTTGGGTCTTGGTATCGACGACTTCGATAGAGAGGCCAGGAGCATAACCTTGGAATGGAATGATTATGTGGTGATGAATGGCTATTATCCCAACGGCCAAAGAGATTTAAATCGAGTCCCCTTCAAATTGGATTTTTCTTATGCCGTTTTGGAGACGGCCCTCTCTTATCGGCAAAAGGGGAAAAAGGTCATTCTCTGTGGAGATTTCAATACGGCCCACCACCCTATCGATTTGACCAATCCCAAACAAAATAAAGAAACGACGGGCTTTCTCCCGGAGGAAAGGGCCTTTTTGGATGAACTTTTGGCCCAGGGATTTGTGGATATCTTCCGTCGCTTTCACCCCGACCAACCGGAACACTACACCTGGTGGACTTACAGAAATGAGTGTCGAGAGCGCAATATCGGTTGGAGAATCGATTATTTTTTTATGGACGAATCCATCGCATCCCAAGCGATCAAATGCGAACACCGTGCCCACGTTCTAGGGAGCGATCATTGCCCCGTGACCCTTCAATTAAAAGTTGATAGAGAGGAGGGAGAGGAGAGCGAAATCAATGGATGACAAATGGGAGTTTTGGATCGATCGGGGCGGCACGTTTACGGACATCGTGGCCCGGGATCCCGGCGGTCGCCTCATCACCCATAAACTGCTTTCCGAAAACCCCACTCGCTATAGGGATGCGGCCACTCAGGGGATACGGGATGTTTTGGGTCTTGGATCCTCGGATGATCTTCCCACGGAACGTATCGGGGCCGTCAAAATGGGAACGACTGCGGCCACCAACGCCCTTTTGGAAAGAAAAGGGGAAAAAACCCTACTCGTCACCACCCAAGGTTTTGGAGACGGGCTCGAGATAGGTCATCAGGCCAGACCCGATATTTTCGCCCTGGATATCGAGCTTCCCCAAATGCTCTACTCGGATGTTTTGGAAGTCAGGGAACGAGTCGATGCCAAGGGAAATGTCCTTATTCCTCTCGATAGGGCCGGGGCCCAAGCGGGGCTTTTGGCCTATTTCGAGAGGGGAATCAACTCCGTGGCCATCGTCTTGCTTCACGGTCACCGCTATCACGAACACGAATCCATCTTAAAGATCATGGCCCGCACCATCGGTTTTCAACATATTTCCGTCAGTCATCAAGTCACCTCTCTTATGAAATTTGTTCCCAGAGGAGAGACCTCCGTGGCCGATGCTTACCTCTCCCCCGTTCTCAACCGTTACAAAGATCGAATGAGTCAAGAACTTCGAGGAACAAAACTCATGTTTATGGGTTCAGACGGAGGACTATGCAACGGGGATTTTTTTCGAGGAAAAAATGCCGTCCTCTCAGGACCTGCGGGCGGAGTGGTGGGGATGGCCAAAGTCAGTGAAAAGGCCCAAATCCAACGGGTCATTGGATTCGATATGGGAGGCACTTCAACGGATGTGACCCACTATAACGGAACATTTGAAAAAACCCTTGAGACG
>JAPONP010000042.1 GCA_026713835.1 Bacteriovoracales bacterium | reverse complement strand
GCAGTCGACTGCCTCGTCGCTTCCTTGCGACGTGCAGGAAGCACGCCTCAGTCGCTCCTCGTTGCCTCCTACCAATCTTATCCGGGTGGAGAACAGTTACCTTGCCTTTATTACAGTTTTTGCTAGAGGTGCGAGCAGTTATGCGATAAAAGAAGATCAAATCAATCGGATATTTGCTCTCCCAACCCTTTGACCGGGTATCGGCGGCTTTTTGCCCTGGGTCTCATTTTTTGTTACAATCTAACTGGGATATGAGAAGCATTTGAAGCGTATGATCTTTTGGTAAGTGCTCATTCACTCAAAAAAGATAGAGGTAGTGGCCATGGAAGGTATGGGGCCTACTTTTAGAAATAGAAAAGAAAACGTCCCTTTTTATCAAAGGGCAGAGGCTTCGGCTTCTCCTTCTTCTTTGAGTTTTCGTCTTCAAGACATCTCCGTTTGTTTTGGACAGCTTTGGGCCTTGCGAGAGGTCAACTTGTCCATTCAAAAGGGAGATTTTCTCTTTATCACGGGAACGAGTGGAGCGGGAAAAACCACATTGCTCAGAGTCCTTGCCCGAGACATCCCCCCCTCTCACGGTCATATTTTTTATGGGGATGAGCAACAATTTGTGGCCAAAGTTTTTCAAGACTTACGTTTGATAGATGAACTGAGTTGTTTGGGCAATCTCAAAATGTGCTACGATCCCGAAATCTATCGCTCGAGAAAGGAGTTTGATGAAGATCTCAAGCAACTTGCAAAAATTCTTCTTATCGATGATAGGCTTGGGATGAAGGTCAAAGATGTTAACGGAGGACTCAAGCAAAAAGTCGCTATCTTGCGGGCCCTTCTTTCTCGCCCCGAGGCCATTTTGGCCGATGAACCCACGAGTTCTCTCGACAGGGAAAATGCCTTTCGTCTCTTTGAGCTTTTCAATTTTTACAACACGAAAAGAAAGATAACCATCATTTGGGCAAGTCATAATAGGGAACTCATTAAACAATTTAATGGAAAAATTATTCACCTTAATCGAGGACGACCTATTCATGCGGGAAATGCATGTTTTACTTAATTCATTTTTTCAAATTTATCATTATTGAAGGATTGAGAGGCCATCTCTTTCTTTTTTTCTCTATGGCCTTGCTTTCGATTTGTCTTTGGCATCGTGAAGTCAATCAAATCGTGCGGGTTCAATTCCGGGTGGAAAGGCCTGATCCCTATTTTTATGCCTTGATAACGGGAAACCAAAATATGGATTCTCTTCATTATCGTCTTAATAATATCCCGGGTGTCAAAAAAATCAAAACGAGAAAGGCCTTTCATCTTCAAGGACAGGTGAAGGAGTTGTTAGGCGATTTGGGCCTTCAGGAATTATATCAAAATGAGATTTACCAAGGACTTCAGATATTTTTATCTCCCAAATCAAAAGAGAGAACCTATGCCTTTATGAAAGAATATATGTCCCGCCTCTTAGGAGATTCCAACGTCATCTTGGGAAGATTAAAATATCCGGGGATAAATCTTCTTAAAAAAAAGGAGTCGGGTATTCGTTTCCTTCGCAAATGGGGTTATTTGATCGCAATTTTTATTATAGGTTTTTTTTGGCTTTTATCTTTGCTCAATATAGCACCTCATTTCAGAAGATATTGTTACCTTATCGAAGAGTATCAGAGAAAAAAATATGTTGGAGTTAAAATGATGGCCGTATGGCCGCCTTTACTTTTGGCCATTTCTCTCTCGGGTCTTATCCTCTTAAAAAAGACAGTTCTATGGCCTTTGGATATACACTCTTCAGTCGTAATCCTCGTGCCGTTTTCCCTTATGGTCATTTTATCTTTTCTCATTTGTTTTCGTTTGAGGTGGCATTGAAACTCTTAGAGCTTATCTTATTTTTTCGTAACTGCTCACCCCCCGGCAATCTTGGCAGTCGACTGCCTCGTCGCTTCCTTGCGACGTGCAGGAAGCACGCCTCAGTCGCTCCTCGTTGCCTCCTACCAATCTTATCCGGGTGGAGAACAGTTACCTTGCCTT
>JAPONP010000041.1 GCA_026713835.1 Bacteriovoracales bacterium | reverse complement strand
TACCCATGTAAGGAATCTTTTTGGGTATGACCGTTTGGAGTTGCCTCTTCTGATAGAGCAAATGAATAGAATTTATAAGGTTTGGAACAGGCTCCACAATTTTTTTCTCCCCTCCTTTAAGCTCAAAGAAAAAGTGCGTGTTGGGGCAAAGATAAAAAAGGTATTCGATATTCCTCGGACACCGGCCCAAAGACTTCTGGAGTCGAGGGGGTATTCCGGTTATATGAAGAGAAGGGTGAGACATGAGTTAAGCGGTCTCGATCCGGTTGCGCTAAAAAAGGAGTTGGAAGAAGAGCTAAGAATTTTTTACCGTATGGTCGATAACAACAAAAGGAGAGTAGCGGCCTAGTGATTTTGAAGCATTGCAACTCGGTGTGCGTTATTTATGAGGTAATACGCACTAGAATCCAACCTAAGCAAGAACCCCATGGATTCCTCATAATCATCAGCTCTGATCTTCTAAATCCCAGTAACAACGCTGCTTCTGTAGCATAAAGCTTTGAAATCACGGGAAGGGCTGTTTTTTCTTGATATTTCTGAGGATTCATATATAATAATGTATATATACATTATTATTAGATATTTTTCAATAAACTTTAAATTGACAAAAGGCTGCATTTATATAAAATGATAAAGTATTTATACATTATCATTAATTATAATAATGAAGAAAAGAGAGTCAAAATACGAACTTTTATTCCAAGAAGTTGAAAGGAACTTACCCTCATCTTTTAGGAAGCACATTCTTTCTTCACAAGTGAAGAATGTTCTAGAAAAGGATATTCATAAAAATAAAGAGAGCAAAGATGATTGGAAGTCTTTAAAAAAAACACTCGATGAGGAATCTATCGCTCAAAACAAAGAGGCAAGCCTTAGAAGGCTTATTACGAAAAGGTTAAGTGAAGTTAAATATAAGACTCATGGAAATATTTCACCTCCCAAAATTTATACATTTGAAAAAAATTCTGATGATTTGGATCTTGCTTGTGGCTTCATATCCCACAATCAATACTTTTCAAACCTTTCGGCTATTTATTTTTTAGGACTTACGGATCAAAAAATTCAAACTCATTATATTTGCAAAGAAACTCATTATCTTTCAAATAGAGAGTCGGTATATGATGAAAACTTGGCTAAATTAACCTTTAGAAAAAATGCCCGAAGATCTAATCGTTATGTGCAGTATGAGGGAACTCGCATCTATTTTTTAGAGAAGCAAGATTTAAATATGTTGGGAGTCATTGATCTTCCATTCAAGAAAAAAAACAAAAATTTATTTTATATAAAATGTACTAACTTAGAGCGAACATTTATGGACTCTATAGTTACGCCACAATATTCTGGTGGGTTAGATTCAATAATATCTTTTTTTAAAAATAAAAGCCTAAACTTAACTGATTTGAAAAAAATTTATCAAACATTATGCCCTGTTTATCCCTATTGGCAAAAGATAGGCTTTCTTTTAGAACTTATGGGTCAAAAAGAAAAATCTAGAACATGGGGTAAGCTTTTTGAAAATCTCCCCTTAAAAAAATTCTTTCTAGATAGAGGGTATCGTAATGATTGGGCATTCAACAAAAAGTGGCAAATATATTACCCCAAAAAGATAATGTAACACTATTTATGAAAAAATCTTCAATTAAAATAGAAGAAGTCATTAAAGAGATTTTATATGGACTTTATCATGATGGCGTTTTTACGAAGAAAATTCTTATAAAAGGAGGGCAAGCGATTAGGATTAAAGAAGATATTAAACATCGATTTTCTGTTGATATTGATGCGAGCGTAAACGGAGAAATTCAAAATCCAGCAGATTTTTTTGTACGTTTTAAGAGGTCTCTTGATAATCGCTTTAAACGGCTCGAGTTGGTCATAATAGATTTTAAACAAGTAAAAAAGCCCAAAAAGCCTCACCCTGATGCCCCTTCTTTTTGGACCGGCTGGTTGATAAAATTTAAACTCCTAGAGGAAAAAAACTTAAATCTTGATAAAGATAGGCAAAGTATAATGGCTCTTATCCCTGATGGGCAAGCATCACCTCAAATTATTGTCGAGTTAAGTGAATATGAGTACTGTGGTAAGTTTGAAAAAATGGAATTGAGCTTGGGAGGCGCAGGCCCCAAAGCGATCACTTATTGGTATTCAACTGAAATGCTAGTGGTTGAAAAAATTCGAGCGATTTGCCAACAACACCCTGATTATTTACATCGAAAAAAGCCTACAAATCGAGCAAGGGACTTTTATGATATTGCAAACCTTATTGAAAACAAAATCAAAGATAAGAAATTTAAACAGTTTATAACAGGATGCGCACAATTAGTCGATCCGATATTTGCGGCCAAAGAAGTGGATAAAAAAATAATAAAGAAAATATTTGACCCTACATTTTTAGCAGAAATAGAAAAGGGATGGCCTTTTGTTTTAAGTACAATTCCAGCCCAAAGCGGAGGAGAATTTAGTATGTATGTAGATATTTTGCAAGAGTTTATAGATTTAATTATTCGTGAGTTCTGAGTTTTCGGCATAATTTTCGATAGTTTGACGCAGGGACATCAGCTTTTTCCTACTCTTGTCATAAAGCTTTTTAACACACAAAGAACTTAAATCGAGGGGAGCAAAGCCGATGGTGCTTATTATTGCATGGTGGACTCTTATCTCACAACTCCGAGGTGCATTTTCAAGACAAAAAACTTTTTTCTGAGCCGCCATCGTCATTATGGCATTCTGCACACGACAAGACTTTATGGCGGAGATGGCGAGATTCGAACTCGCGGTACCTAACGGTACGACACCTTAGCAAGGTGCTGGATTAAACCGCTCTCCCACATCTCCGTAATCAGTGGTCGGCAAAGTTTTGTGCCAAGATAGAATTTTATCAATAACTGAAATGATGGGTCTCGTCCAGTTTTTGAAGGGGCGACTCGACGCGCCATGCCTGCCTCGCCTTCGTCATTTGGGGCATTTTCTCATAAATTGACACTCCCTGTAGGATAGAAGTAAATTTTAAAGAGATGTTTCAAATTTTTTTGATCCTTTTCCTTTCATCATTTTTTTCCCTGCCACTGAAGGCCCATCCCGTGGTCTATAAAGGGGGCTTTGTCTATTGGGGCCAATTTTCTCACCATTCCAACACCCAAAGGATGAGCTATACCTTTCATCCCAGATTTGCTTTTGAAACGAATAGGGCGTTTTACCACAATTTTAAAAATTATCGTGATGCCAAGATCGGGTTTAATGCCCTCCTCAAGCGTTGGGCCCTCGAAGATTCCCAGGGCAATATCTATGTCGGAGTTCATGGCGGTCGTTATCGGCAGGCCGGATCCAATACCCAATCCGATACAGAATCCAATACGGAGGGCCGGGTACTCCACTCGATGATCGAAGCGGATTGGGAATCCAGGGAACTTTACACCACCTTGAGTGTTGCGTCCTTTCATCTCGATGACAAAAATGTTGAAAAGCTAAGTTACCGAATCGGCTTTGCTCCCTACGTCGTTGGCATGGACGCTCTTCAGACATGGATGATCTTTCAATTCGATTACTTCAAAGAGATCAAAGATAGGGTCAAAATAACCCCGATGATGCGCTTTTTTTATAAAAACGCCCTTTGGGAAATGGGGGCCAATTTCCAGAGTGAATTTTTCTTAACTCTTATGGTACACTACTGACAACTCCATTTTGAAAGGTGAAAAAAATGAAGAGGATATTTGTATTTACACTGTTTGCAACGTCTCTATCCCTCCCCCAATTGACATGGGCCCAAAAGGTCATCCTTTCGGTACCGGGCATGGTTTGCCAAATGTGCGTTCATGGAATGAGGAAGGCTTTTAAAGATTCCGTCAAAAACCCGGAGACAGATGTCATCGTCAATCTCGATACCAAGGTGGTCACACTCGACCTCTCGAGGGCCCTTTCCGACGATGATATTAGGGCCCGAGTGAAAGAGACCGGCTATAACGTGGCCAAAATTAAGCGAATGGCCAAAAAAGTAAAGGGCCAAGATAAAAAACCCTCCAAGGCTCAATGAGAAATGTCATCCATTTTCTCTCTCTTTTTGGCTCATTGGGGACTTTGCTTTGTTGTGCCCTTCCGGTTCTTTTTGTCAGTTTAGGGATGGGGGCCGTCTTTGCTTCGCTCACAGCGACTATTCCCCAGATAAGCTGGGTTGTAGAACATAAAACGATTCTATTCATTATAACGGGGGTGCTCTTGACCATCTCTTACGCTTTTATGCGTCATTCGAGGAATTTACCTTGTCCCATCCATGGTCCCGCTAGGGAGGCCTGCCAAAAGACAAGGCCCATGACGAAATGGATTTTCTACTCATCTATCGCCGTTTACGGGGTAGGGATTTTCTTTTCTTATATTCTTCCTAAGATCCTCTACGGTTAAGTTTGCAAAGGCCCTCATGTCTCAAATCCTAGACTTTTTTCTTAAAAAGATGTCCCGTTACTCTTTTCCCGGTAATGCATGGCCCTTGGTCATGGGAACATCTTCCTGCGCTTACGAGTTTTGGGCCGCATGGCGAATGTGTCCGTCTTTCCAATCCAATTCTCATTTGAATCGCTTTCCTCCTGAGCAATCGGATATTTTGATTGTTTATGGATATATGAACAAAGTCATGATTCAAAACATTTTGAAAACCTATCGTCGTATGCCAAAGACCAAGAAGGTCATGCTTATAGGCCCCTACAAGGATGAAGAAAATCGTTTTGGTGATTCCTACTGGGGGAAGGCCCAATTGACGGATTATATCGAAGCCGATGTGGTCGTTTCCGGTGATCCTCCTTTAAAAGAAGATATTTTAAAAGGTCTTGATAAAATTTATGAGTGCTATCTTTTAGAGTTGGAAGAAAAATGAGTGTGGAAAAGATAATCTCCTCCCATCTATACAATAAAAAAATTCCCTTTCGTTTTGAAGATAATGTCTTGAATCCATCTTTAGAGGTAGAGAGAAAAGACTTCCTTGAACTCATGACCCTGATCAAAAAGGAATTGCCTTCTTTTGTTCTTATCGATATTTCGGCACGTCTTCAATCAAAGAAGACAAATCCTCAAAGTTCTCAAAATCCTCAACATTCTCAACATCCTCCACCTCTCATTCTGATCTATCATCTCCTGTATTTGGAAACTTATGAATTTTTGAGAATAAAAACTGAGATTTCAAAAGATTTGTCCATCTTCGGCATCGGCCATCTTTGGCCCAATGCCGAATGGTATGAAAAAGAGATATTCGATTTTTATGGGATATCCATATCGATGGGGCATAAAAGGTCGCAATTCATCCTTCCTCAAAATGTAAAAGATCTTCCGTTTTTGGAAAACATTCACGACTTTGATCCCGAGAGTCCAATTGTTCAAAATGATTTTGAAACGAAACTTCCCATTGAGCAGAGAAAAGATCTTTCATTAGAGCATTTTAACTCAACTCAAACTCCTGAAAATGGATATGCCGAGAATCAATTTCGCCTAGATGGAACAAAAATCATGGAGGCCAAGATCGTTCTTGGTTTTGAGCATCGGGGGATTGAAACCATCTGTGAAAAAAAGTCCCCGGCACAAGTATTACCTCTTTTAGAGGGAGTAAACCCCATGCAGGCCCCTTTCTTTTCCCAGCTTTGGTGCGCCCTCCTCGAAGAGGTTTTTAAAATTAAGCTAACGGATCGGGCCCAAGCGATACGAATGATTGCCATTGAAATGATTCGGATTCAAGATCACCTCAAAACATTTTTTATTATGATTCGGCTGTTAAAAGGGTATGGATATAGCTCACTCCTCAGCACCCTCTTTGAAAATGTTTACTCCCTTTCTAACGGCTTGAGCACTTCAAGTCCAAACGAGCTTTTTAAGTTTTCGTGTCCAGGGGGAGTTTTGGTCGATATCTCTTCCGATTGGAGAAACGAATGTGCAAAAACCCTTTCACTCTTAGAGAAAGAACTTTCTTCTTGGAAGAAAGTGATGCTTAGTTCTGTGACGATAAAAGAAAGGCTCCTAAGAGATCGGGTTTCGGGAAAAAAGGCTTTGGAGTTTGGATTTTCAGGGCCTTTGCTTAGGGCTTGCGGAATCAACTATGATATTCGCAAAGCAAGGCCTTATTATCTTTATCATCAACTAGATTTTGACGTTCCACTAGGCCTTCATGGATCGGCCTATGATCGATTCCTTATTCGTTTAGAAGAGATTGTCCAGTCCACCGGGATAATCTTCCAATTGCTTGGAAATCTCCCCTCCGGGAGTATCGTTCACGAAGATATCGGCCATTTAGTTGAAAGAGAACATTCTTCTTTGGCTTGGGCCCGGTTTTTTTCCGAGAAATCCGCTTTGGCACAAGACATCTTCTGGTCGCAAGAAGGGCCCGGTGGAGAAACCGGCCATTATCTCATTCTCGGTGAAAAAAATCGAATAGAACGTCTCAAAATTCATACCCCTTCTTTCAATCATGCTCAGGCCTACGAAAAACTCATCATAGGATTCGATATCGAGGATTTTGCTCTCATCCAAGGGAGTTTAAATTTTTCGATCGGAGAGGTGGAAAGGTGATTATCGACAAAAGCTATTATCGCATGGCGGGTTATTGGAAATCCTTTTGGGCGACGGTTCGTTATCTTTTAAAACGGAGTCGTTTGCTCGGTAAAAGTGGGAAATTTTTCTCATAAGTATCAAAAACATTGATGTACTCTTTGATATGATAAAATATGATCTTAGCAGATGGGGGGTCTATGTTTTTAAAACATAGTTTTTTGATCGGGATTTTGATCTTCTGTACAAGCTCTTGGGCGATACCTCCTCAAAATAAAAATAATGGAAAAGAGATTCAAGAATACGAACGATCTTTAAAAAGAAAATTGACGGAACTTGAAAAACGGTTATTGACATCGGGAAATCACACGACAGAACTTGAAACGATTAGGTTAGAACTCCAAAGCTATCCGGTATTCGTCAATGATCGAGTCAAACAACTTGAAGTGAAGGTTGGTGATATTGAGGAAAAAGAAAGGGAGATTCAAGGCAAAATCGAAAAATTTGAAATGGATCACCCGACGCTAAAAGGCCTTGGTGATTTGAATGACTATCCAACTTTCAGGCGTATGCTTTTAAGCCAAGAAGCAAAAACTCAATTTGCCCAATATAAAAAGGATAGGGATGCGCTCAGTAAACTTTACGTTGAAGAAGAATCTCTCAGAGCCGGTATCGATCGTTGGAATGGGAGTGTCGATCTCGTTGATAGGAGTTTAAAAAAAGTTGAGAGAACGTATAGGAGTTTTTCAGATTGGCTTAAAGAGAAAAGTGAATCCATACCAACGGGAGAGGACATTGCAAAAGAAATAGACGACTTTTTGGAAAAATTTGTCGAGAAAAAAGAGATGGCCGATTTGCTCTTGCAACGTCTCGATAGACTTGAACTAAGAGAAAATATGAATAAGATTCGCCTCGATATGCTAAAAGATCGAGTAAATAGAAAGATCGCAGATAGTCTTCTCGGTGAATATATCAAAAAGCGAGAGGCCAATCTCTTGCGGCAAATGTGTGAGCAAAAAGATTATTGTGGTGGAGTTGGTATTAAGATCAACGATTTGAATCGCAATATCGAAAACATCGTTGAAAAAATCGACGCACAGATAAAGAGTGGAGGCGGGAACGTTTTACCAAATAAGAAGTGAGTCGTTTCGGCAAGGACGGACTACTTGAGATCGTAGAGATTGATCCCAACGCCACAATCCACCTTCAAGGGAACCTGTAGGGTGGTCACCGACTCCATGTGGCGAGGAACGAGCTCTCTCATAATCGCAAGCTCTTCCTCAATGATTTCAAAGACCAATTCATCGTGGATTTGGAGAACCATTTTTGACTTGAGTTGTCTTTTCTTCATCTCGCAGTCGATGGCCACCATCGCTAGCTTAATCAAATCGGCCGCCGTTCCTTGAATGGGAGAATTGACGGCCATTCTTTCCGCATTGGCGCGGATGGTGCGGTTTTCCGATCGAATGTCGGGAAGAAAGCGCTTTCGACCGTAAAGAGTGATGGAATACCCGGTTTTGGCGCATTCCTCTTTGAGTTCGTCGAGATAGCTTTTGACCTTGGCAAAGCGTTCAAAGTAGCTGACGATATAATCTTTTGCCTCCTTCCTCGAAATTCGCAAAGCCTTGGCCAATCCAAAGGAGGATTGCCCATACATAAGCCCAAAATTGACCGCTTTGGCCCGAGAGCGATCCTCTTTGGTGACATCGTTTAGGGAAATACCCAAAACTTCGGAAGCCGTTTGAGCGTGAATATCCAGATCCTCAAGGAAGGCCTTGATCATCGTGGGATCAGAGCTTAAATGCGCCAGCAGGCGAAGTTCGATTTGCGAGTAATCGGCACTGAGGAGAAGACATCCCGGTTCGGCTATAAAGGCCTTACGGATCTTTTTTCCGTATTCTGTCCGAATGGGGATGTTTTGTAGGTTAGGGCGATCCGACGAGAGACGCCCTGTGGCCGTGACCACTTGATTGAAATGGGTATGGAGCCTTTTTGTTTGGGGATGGATGAGATTTGGCAGAGCTTTAATATAGGTTGAGACGAGCTTTTCCAACTCCCTGTAGCGAATGATGAGTCCGGGGATGGGAGTTGAAGGGGCCCTGGCCGTGAGTTCGGAAAGAACCTCCACATCCGTAGAAAACCCGGTTTTAATTTTTTTGATGGGAGGAAGATTTAATTTTTCAAAAAGGAGTGCGGCCACTTGCTTGGGGGAGTTGAGATTGATCGTTTCTCCAATCTCTTTTTCTATGGTCGATTGGATCTCTTCAATCATAGCCGTATAGCGATCTTTTAAAAGGGTGAGGTATCCCTCATTGAGCTTTATTCCGTTGGTTTCCATTTGCGCCAAAACGGGAGTGAGAGGGGCCTCAATTTTTTCATAGACTTCGACCAACTCATTTTTGTCCAATTCTTCCCTTAAAAAAGGCCAAATGAGAAAGTTTAACAGGGCCTTTTCGCAAGACATTTTGATGATATCTTGTGTCGGGTACTCCTCGAAATGATCGTTTTTTCCCTGTTCGTAGAGAACGTGATGATCTAAAAAGTGGAGGGCCAAAGTCTCTGTATCGGAGCGGGATGTGCTAGAGCTAAGATAATTGGCCAAGAGATTGTCGTAAGGTCTGCACTTCACTTTGATCCCTTGAAACCGGCAATAGGCCATGAGTTTTTTAAGATGGTTTCCGATCAAAGTCTTCTTTGAATTGGAGATGGTTTCTTCAAGGAAATTCTTTATCTGTTCGGTTTTTAAGTTTGGCAATTTTTTATCGTAAAGATCGTCTTTATGTTCATGGGAGACGGGAAGATAAAATGATTTCTTTGAGTCAAAATTTACGGCAAATGATAGGGGGGGATAGAGATACCCAAAAGATGAAAAGGTCGTTTCGACGGAGATGGTATCGGATTTTTTGAGCTTTTTAAAAAAAGCGTCAAATTGTTGAGGAGTTACCCATTCATCCTTTCCATCTTCTTTTTTCTCTTTGCTTTCGCTTTCTTTTTCTTTATGACCGTGACTCTTATCTTTGGACTCTTTAAGGTCTTCAATTTTTTTGACCACACCTTTAAAGCCAAGGTCTTTTAAGAAGGCAATGAGATCGGTGGTTGGGTAAAACTCAAAGGCAGAGTCGGTAGGAGTGTGGGCAAGGTCTAAGTCCGTGGGGATGGACACCAACTTCTTTGAAAGGAGGGCATCATGAACGTGATGGGTAAAGGCATTTTGAAGCCTTTTGCCGGTAAATTCGTTGGATTTTTCAATACATGATTCTAAGGTTTGATGAAGACCTAAGAGCCCTGCCGCTCCTTTGGCTCCGATACCCTTCATTCCAGGAACGTTATCAGAAGAATCCCCAAGCATGGAGAGATAATCGACAATTTGTTCCGGCCAAACTCCCATCTTATCGAAAACTTCTTGGCGTCCATATACTTTATTTTTTAGTGTATCCAAAATCTTGATTTTATCATTGATAAATTGCATGAGATCTTTATCGCTCGATACGATAAAGATTTGGTCAAATTTGTCTTGCCACTGAATACAAAGACTTCCGATAATATCATCGGCTTCATATTTTTCCATGGCCAAATGGGGTAATTGCATTTTTTTGAGGAGTTGATCCACGATATCGAATTGAGGAATCAAATCCTCCGGAACCTCCGTTCGATTGGCTTTGTATTCCGGGTAGAGTTCGTGCCGAAAGGACGGGCCTATAGAATCTTTGGCCACGAGAATGTGATCGGGTTTTTCTTTTTCAAAGAGCTTGAGAAGCATGGAGAGAACGCCATAGACGGCGTTCACGGGGACTCCCTTGGGAGAATGAAGGGGGCGAATGGCATAAAAGGCCCTAAAGATAAAACTTGAAATATCGATAATGAGGAGTTTAGAGTTCATGGGTTTTAGGATAGGCTCTTAGTTACGTTTTTCTTTTTTCCCTGTATTTTTATGTTGAAGTCTGTGAAGCTTGTGAAGTCATTTGAATTTGAATAGGATTCTTTTAAATGTTGTTCAAAACCCAAGATATCTTTTTCAGTCGTCCTTTCGAGAATATCGATGGTCACATCTTGGGAAGAGATATCCAAGATGTCTATATCCAAGTGCCCCGAAGGTCTCCAGCGACAAAAGGATTCATAAATACCGAGAACCAATTGGGCCCTGCCCTTCATAAAAGGTTTTGGAGGCGTCGCTTTGTAGGCTTCGATCAACGGCACGAGATCATCTTTGCAGCGGGTGCATCCCCCCCCGGCCAAGAGTCCTCCGGTGAGTGTTTTAAGATTGGTCTCCCCATTGGTCTTAATATAGTCGATAATCTCCTCTCGAAACACCCCAAAACATCGACAGATGAGAGGAGATGAGGGCATGGGGGTAGGCATCCTTCCTCGATATTCATCGAGGCCTTGATGGAAAAGCTGCAAGACCCTTGTGATCCACCTCCGTTTGGGGTCATTTCGATAGGACAAATAGTCCGCATCGTCTCCAAAAAATCTATCGAACTCGTCCCAGCCGATTGTCTCCACTTCATGGATCAAACGGTTTTGCACCAATTCTCCCAAGGCCTCAAAGAGAGGAGTTTCAAAAGTGTGGGAAGTGGCCTTCTCCATTCGATAGGAAAATTCCATGATCCGATCTTGGCCGTCGATAACGAGGGCCATTTCGGCGTGGGACAAATCTTCGCATTTGGAGTGAACCGAAGGGAAAAGAGGCCAGGGAGGGGAGGTGGGATTGTCTCGCAATTTACGAAATCGGCCCATGACCATGCTCCTTGGAGTGGTTTTGAGAAGATAGAGTGAGAATTTCGTGTCCGTTCCCGGATTCCGTCACCAAGATGGTATGTTCAAATTGGGCCGACCAACTTCCATCTTTCGTGACCACAGTCCAACCGTCGTCAAGCAATCGACAATGTTTTTTACCAAGGTTAATCATGGGTTCAATGGTAAATGTCATGCCCGGTTTCATCTCCGTACCGGTTCCCTTCTTGCCATAGTGGAGTATTTGAGGGGCTTCATGAAACTCCCGCCCGATGCCGTGACCACAGTACTCTTCGACGACACTAAAGCCGTTGTCGTGGGCCATCTCTTGGATGACGGCACCGATGTCGCCGAGATGGGCCCCCGGACGAACAATGGCGATAGCGGCCATCATGCATTGATAAGTGACCTCCACTAACTTTTGTATTTCCGGAAGAACTTTTCCCACCAAAAAGGTGCGATTGGTGTCCCCATGAAATTTTTTATAGTAAGTTGTGACATCCACATTGATAATGTCTCCCTCTTCGATTTTAACCTTGGGATCGGGAATACCGTGACAGATAACCTCATTTTTGGATGTGCAAACGCTTTTTGGGAAGCCATGGTAATTGAGAGGTGAGGGCCAGGCTTCTTGGGACGTGATGTAATCATGGGCCAAAGTGTTGATATCCTCCGTACTCATTCCCGCTTGAATATGGGATTCGAGATGATCCAAACAGGAAGACGCGATGCGGCACGTCTCTCTCATCAAATCTATCTCTCTTTCGCTCTTGATGTTAATCATCATTACCCTATTTATCCCAAAGGGGATGAAGGGGCAATATCCCATGTCTTTGGTCTAAAGTGGACAACATGAAAACCTCTTGCCATATTGCAAGGGTTGATTGAGCAAGAAGGATCCAACGATGATAGAAAAACGCTTTCTTTGCCCTCCGGGAAACGGGGTCTTTACCGTCAATACCGCTAAAAAGAGAAAGGATCATCTCCATCAAACTCTCTACAAGCAAGCGGGAGAAGGTGTATGGCCTCTTTGGGAAAAGAGTTTGACTGCATTGCCGTCTAGGAAAGGGAGCGTTCTATTGGGTATAAGCTCCGATTGCGGAGGAGGTATTCTTAGGGGGGCCAATTGGGGCCCGCTTTTTATGAGAAACGAACTCTACGCCATGTATCCGCCAAAAGAGACCAAGGCTTTTTTTGACCTTGGAGATATTAGGGTCATTCCCCACCTCTTACTAGACGATTATCTTGACCCGGAAACCCTATCCAAATGCCGAAAGGCTCTCTACGGGACAAAAGAGAAGAGACTTCCCGTCTCCCCCCTTTCCATGACCATGGAGTTGGTGGAGCAGTTTTATAGAGACTTTGATGATAAGGGTCTCGTCTCCCTAGGAGGGGATCATTCCGTAAGTTTTCCCCTCGTTCGACCCTTTTTAAGAAGGCGTAGGGCCCAAGGACGCCAGGTGGCCGTGATTCATTTCGATGCCCATACGGATCTCATGCCAAGTCGTCTAGGAATCGATATCTGTTTTGGAAGTTGGGCCTACCATATCTTGGAAGATCTTCCTTCCCCATCCCATCTTTACCAATTGGGCCTTCGTTCGAGCAATTACGATGGGGCCTATTGGAAAAAAGAACTGGGGGTGGAGCAATTTTGGGCCGACGAAATTAAAGAAAGAGGGGCCGAGAGTATTGCTGACGAAATCACCAACGATCTCAAGGAAAAGGGAGTGGATGAACTCTACGTCAGCTTTGACATCGACTTTATCGACCCGATCTATGCCGGAGCGACGGGAACCCCCGAGCCGAACGGTCCAACGCCTGAAGATGGAATGGTCATTTTGGAAAAACTGGAAAAACAATTTCCCATCGGGGGAGCCGATATGGTGGAGGTGGCCCCTTTTGTAAGGCATGATGGAAATAACCAAACCACCGAACCAAACTCAACACTAAATGTGGCGACTCGTTTTGTAGGATTTTTTATTGAAGCTCTCAATCGTTTCTACGGCGTGACGACTTAAAAATTCGATGTGTCCTTTGCAATTCTCTCCCCTGCAATTTCCTCCACTAGAAGATGCTACAGAGGAAGGTCTTTTGGCCCTCGGAGGAACACTGGACATTCCCAATCTTCTCAAAGCCTATCGCCTTGGGATTTTTCCTTGGCCCATCGATGTAAACGGACAGCATTTTTTGGCTTGGTTTTCTCCGAATCCAAGGGGCGTTCTCTATACGGATCGCTTTCACATCCCAAAATCTCTAAAAAAAATAATTCGGAAAAAAGTTTTTCAAGTGACTTTTAATCGAGACTTTCCACAAGTGATTCGCCAATGCGCTCTTGCCAAGAGAAAAAATAATGACGGCACATGGATTACCGATGAAATGATAGAAGCCTATACCGAACTCCATCGCCAAGGCCATGCCTATTCTGTAGAAAGCTCGGTGGATGGGGAGTTGGTTGGGGGAATGTACGGGGTTCAAATAGGGCAATTTTTTAGTGGCGAGTCCATGTTCTTTATAAAAAGCGATGCTTCCAAGGTGGCCTTGGCGACCTTGGTGGAACGGCTTAGGGCCCATGATATTTTTTTTCTCGACACTCAAATGGTCACTCCCGTCTCTGCTTCTCTTGGAGCGAGTGAAATTTCAAGAGAGCGCTTCATTAAGCAGATGGGAAAACTCATCGATAGACCCAAAATTGAGATTGAGATATAACTTGACCAATTTGGTGGGTTGAGGGGAGCGTCAAGCGGCTATCCATGGTGAAAATTTGTCATATCTAGTTAAAAATGTTTTATAATCTGTGTAAATTGGTTTTGTTGGAAAATGATAAAGAAGATTAAAAATTAAAAAAGAAAAAGGACAAAAGTGATGAATTTTAAAAAGGTATTCAATTCACCGTGGACTGTTTTTGTTTTTACCTGTGTAGCCGTGGTGGCCATCGTCTCTTGGGGAGGATTTTCTACAGGCTCCAATATGGATATCAAGAAATCTTTAAAGGACGATCCCTCCATTTTAGCCGACGCTATCAAAGCCAACCCTTTTGAGTTTATGGAGGCCCTTCAAGAAGCGGCGAAATCGGCTCAAGCTGACCAATTAAGGAAAAGAAGGGAAGAGGAAAAAAAGGAATTGGAGAAATTTTTTAATGAGCCTCTAAAGCCCGTTATCAGAAAGGATGAAAATATCAGAGGCAATGCAAAAGCTCCAATTACTCTTGTGGAGTATAGTGATTTTGAATGTCCTTTTTGTTCGAGAGCTTTTGTGGTCGTTGAGGAACTTAGGAAAAAATACGGTGATAAGTTGAGATTTATATACAAGCACCTTCCACTGAGTTTTCACTCAAATGCAAGAATGGCAGCCATGTATTACGAAGGGATTCGGATGCAAAGTGGAAAAAAGGCTTGGAAATTTCATGATGAGCTGTTGAAAAATCTCAATAAGGTTAAAAATGGTGAAAAATATTTTAAGTCTTTGGCTAGGAAACTTAAAGTTAATATGAAGAAATTGGTCAAAGACGTTCGATCGGAAAAGGTGAAGAATAGAATTAAGGAAGATGAGGCGGAAGCGAAAAAATTTGGTATTCTAGGCACACCCGGATTTATTATCAATGGGATCCCCGTAAAAGGAGCTCAACCGGCAGCTCATTTTCATGGCCTTATAGATAAATTAAAGGGTATGGGCAAATTATCTATTTGAAATAAGAATTTTTTAAGTATTCGCCAACTTTTTGGCTTTATTTTTTTCTTTCATCATTCATAGTAACCATTTTCAGGAAATTCCTTCCTATGTTTAAAGGTCTTGTTTGCATTTAAATGGTGTCCACCATTATAATTTTGACATAGTTCCAATTTAAAAAATCAAGTTTAAGCAAGATTAAGAAAAATTAGAAAATAGGGTATTTTGTAGTGGCCGAAGAAGACAAAGAACAAGAGGGCGAAAATCTCCAAAAGATTGAGAAGAAGAATCCATTGCTTCTTATTGTCCTTCTCCTCAATACAATGACCATGGGGCTAGTGGCTTTTTTCCAACACAAGAGTTTTGAAAAGGAAAAAAAAGAACTTACGGTTCACGACGTTGTTCGCGCCTCTATGGAAGAAGAGAATAAATCTGAGAGTATTGAGGATCAGCAAGGGAAAAAACAAAATGATGATGGAGAGGGCATACTTTTACCTCTTGATAGTTTTACGGCTAATTTAGCTCAAGGAGATGGCCCAAGAAGGTTCATTCGTTTTAACGCCGTTTTAAAATTTACAAGAGATTCTTTAGAGGAAGAATTTCGGGCCAGAAAACCTCAAATTAGGGATTCAATTATCAGTATTTTAAATTCAAAGAGACCAAATGACCTTTTAAAAAAAGAGGGGAAGGATTATCTAAAAGAGGAGATAAAATCTTCAATCAATTCGTTTTTAGTTGATGGAAAAGTTTTGGCAGTCTATTACGTTGGTTTTCAAATAAATTAGGGCCAAGAGACTTCAAACTCAAGGAAGAAGTCGGCATTAGATTCTAGGAGGGGAAATGGCTCAAGTTCTCAGTCAAGCTGAAATTGATGCATTATTAAGTGCTGTTAGCGAAGATGGAGAAGATACTCCTGGAGGAGAGTTTAACAATTTTGTCGAAAGCGACGATGGGAATGAAAACATTCAGCCTTATGATCTTACAAACCAGGATAGAGTTATACGGGGGCGGATGCCTATTCTGGAAATCATTTATGAAAGATTTATTAGAACATTTCGAGTTTCTTTATCAAATTCATTGAGAAAGATTTCAACCATATCAATGATATCAACTGATTTATTAAAGTTTGGAGAATTTGTTAATACTCTACCAATTCCATCTTGTGTTTGCATCGTTCGATTTAATGAATTGAGAGGGCCGACTTTATTTGTTTTTGAATCCAAATTGGCTTATGCCATTATCGATTCGTATTTTGGGGGAACCGATAGATCTTTTACCAAAATGGAAGGGAAGGAATTTACTGCGATTGAACTATCATTTATGAAAAGAGTCATGGATATGGCCATCAATGATTTAGAAGAGGCATGGGCCCCTGTTCATAAGGTTGATGCTCAATATGTAAGAACAGAGATCAATCCCCAATTTGTAGGGGTCGTTCCACCATCCGATGTAGTTTTTTCAACAACATTTGAAATAGAATTTGAATCGACATCCGGTACGATTATGTTTGTTATCCCTTATTCGACGATTGAACCAATTAAAGAAAAATTAAGTTCTTCTTTCCAAACGGATAATGATGTAACTGATAATTTATGGACAATGGCAATGAATCAACACCTTTATGAGATGGAGGCTTCATTAAAGGCTAAATTGGGAGAAACTTCTATGACGATTGGTGATCTCGTTAATTTGGAAATTGGCGATATCATTCCCCTTTCGCAAGAAGCCAACGGAGAGGTTTTAATTGAAGTAGAGGGGGTTCCAAAATTTGAAGGTCTTGTAGGTTTTCATAAAGGAAATAAGGCTATCCAAATAACAAAAACTACACGAACTGACCAAAGGAAAAATCATGTCTGAAGAAAATGCAAAGAGAGAAGAATTTACTGAAAATGATGAAATAAAAGTTCAAGAAGGAATCGAGGAGAATAGTTCCAATCAGTTAGCCGATGAAATGAGGACAGGTGATGATGCCCTTAACAAGCTCAAGGTTCAAAATCTTGATTTTATATTAGACATTCCATTAAAAGTTAGCGTTGAGCTTGGAAGGGCAAGCATTTTAATAAAAGAACTTCTCCAATTGGGTCAAGGTTCAGTTTTAGAACTGGATAAACTCGCCGGAGAACCCCTTGAGGTATTGGTAAATGGCAAATTAGTAGCTCGTGGTGAGGTTGTCGTTGTTAATGAAAAATTTGGTATTCGATTAACTGATATAACTAGTCCAATTGAAAGAATAGAAACATTAAAATGAGGTTTTGAGATGAAGCTCATTTTTCGTAACTGCTCACCCCCCGGCAATCTTGGCAGTCGACTGCCTCGTCGCTTCCTTGCGACGTGCAGGAAGCACGCCTCAGTCGCTCCTCGTTGCCTCCTACCAATCTTATCCGGGTGGAGAACAGTTACCTTGCCTT
>JAPONP010000040.1 GCA_026713835.1 Bacteriovoracales bacterium | reverse complement strand
GGAAAGAAAGTAGTAGGGGTAACGATCTTTATGGTAAAGCATATTCCAAACGAGCCCGGCCCCCGACATATCCCAATCGATAGAGTCTCTAAAATAGCGTTTCAAAGAATTGACGGTGATGGTAAAATCCGAGTTTTCGTTTTTTTCGGAAATAAATTTGTATTCTAAAATCATGGGAACCATACTGTCCGAAAAGAGACGATCTAAAGAACGGATATTTTGAGTCATGATAACTTTGGCCTCCCTGAGATCCTGTATGGAGTCGGCCGGACTGCTCGTAAAGGTTTTCCCAAGAGTGCGCAAAAGATTCGTTCCCGAAACCAAGAGGAGGTCTTGAAGGTAAGGAGAGATATTGCGAAACCTGGTGAGGTATTGATATTCGTATTTAACGGCTTGTTCCATCCTCACATTCAAAAAGGTATGGCGTTGGATCCACATATTGAACTCGTCATAAACATTTTCTACGAAATTCGAGTAATGTTTACGAAGCTCAACTTCACGGCCTAAAATTTTATTAAGGGACTCGGAATATCGATTACGATCCGACTCGCTACCCAGGATACGATTCAGCCATTTTTCATCCAAATTATCGATTACGCCCTTAAGCCGTGCCCTTGCTTTTTCCCTCTCATCATCATTTTCCGGGCTTCCTCCCCGCTCCTCAAGTTGCCGTTCCCTATCCCTAAGACGGGATTCCAAAAGACGATCCCTTTTCTCCTGTAGGCTTAACTCCCTATACTCTTCCGAAGGGCGACTAAAGCCCGTGACGATTTCTCTAGCGCGATGACCGATCTCCTCAAAATATCCAAGGGTATTGGATATCTTGTCGATGGTTTCCGAAATTTTACCGAGTTGAACGGGATGGTATCTTTCGATGATAAATTGCCGGGCCTCATCCCCCACAAAGGCCGCATTGGCCATATCACTCAAAATGGACTCTTGCATTTTGGAGAGGTAGTTTTTGACCCGAACCATGGCATCGTGGGGAGAGATGGTCGAGGCCTGGACACCCAACATAAATTCCGTGGTCAAATTGGCCTGATCGTAGATAAAACGTTGGACAAAATAATCCGTGGCCTTGTCGAGGGAAAGGGCCAAAACCTCTTTGAATCGTTCTTCGATGGTCAGAAGCAAAGCGTCCGGGTCTTGAAACTCCTCGATATAGTTTCCGTCAACCCTCATATACCTTTCCCAATGGACGGCAGGAAGCCCATTTTCCCCATAGACGACCATTTGGGGGAGAGGTTCGTCCTTATCGCGACCGATCAGATAAAAGGGTAAAACATTGGCCGGAACGGTGATGATAAAAAAGTTTTGATTGTTGGATTCAAAACGGGCCTCATCGGAATTAAAGGATTCCACCAGGTTTTTAAGGATATCCATGACCTTGTTTTTCTTGGCCACAAAATCCGTAAGCCCCCTATAGAAGATAAGGGCATCGTTAAAGACCCCAATCATATCCTGGCTGATCGTAAAGGCCTCGGTGAGATCCTCGATGATGCTGATCTTATAGTCAGACTCCGCCTTGAGCCTCGGCACAACACCTACGATCACCTGTTCAAACCAACGGGTGATAATGGGAACCTCTCTATTGAGCAGTAAATAGCCCTCCAAGGGAGAATAGCTCTCGTCTTGGGTCACACTCAATTCCTTCAAACGCTTAAAGCCTCCCTGCCGGTGAAAATTCATAAACTCATAAGCATCTTCGATGGAGCAATACATCTCGGTAGTGCTTTCGAGAAGGCAGGAAACATTTTTCCAAAATTCAAATTTATCGATGTCGCGACTGACAAAGGCCATGCGCTGATTTTGCCAAAAATCCGAAAAATCCTTGAGGAGATCGGCCATTCCGAGCGTAAGAATGTTGGAAGGCCCGGAAAGGGCCGCAAATAAATTCACCGAAGAGGAAAAAACGGCCTGGGCCAATTGAGGGTGATTGACAAAACACGCCTGGGACATGGGCAAGGCCATCATCAAAGACTTGAGGACTCTAAGGGAATGATCCCCACTCACCTTCATGACATTTTGGGCCTTGTCATCCATGGCCCCGGAAAAGTTATTGTCCAAAATGGCCCCGAGGAGGGAATGAACCGGCGCCCCCTGTGGGTTTGAGCCGGCCAAATGGGCCATGGATTGGTTTCTAAAAAGAGCGTTATCGGGATTGCCCTCGGGGATAACCGGCCCTTCCAAATTCCCCCTGTCATAATCCGCATTATGGGCCCCCCGGTAGAGGGGAACATCATTCAAGGCCTCCACCAAAACCCTACAGGGATGGGCCGCCCCCTCCTGTCCCAGACGAATTTGTCCCACGACGGATTTGATTTCATTGGCAAAATGGAGGGCGTCCCTCGTCCATATCCCCTGGATCTTACAAGTGGAGCCGATATTGATCTCTTGGGCCTTCAGAGAAAAGATCAAGAGCAAAGAGAGGACGGTCTTTCCCATAGTTAGATTCCTCCTAGGGAATTTCAAGGTTGTGAAATGACCTGAAATTTCAGCTTTTTCTTGCGTCATGTCAATATGAAATTTTTACCAGGATGGTAAAAATTCCCTCTTCGCTCGACCAGGATGGGAGAGCGTGAAAATTTTTACCGGGATGGTAAAAAGTAACCCTCCCAAATCCCCTGACCTTTGGTAAGATGCCGAAAATACGTTGGCCTCGTTTGTTTCCTCCGTATCGGATTTTCCTAGAACCCCACCCTCTCTCCCCTATCCCTTGCGACAAACCGAAATGAGGCCCATGAAGGTTCTTCAATTTTTCCAAAAATCCCCTCTCCCCCAAAAACTCGTTCCCATAGGGATCGAAGAGATTTTTCTTCTTCAAGAGGCCCCCTGCGATATCTGGACTTATGAAGGCGATATTCTCAAGCCCCTCTTTAGGAAAAACGGCCCTATCGTCAAGGAAGCGGGCCAAGAACTCATTAAAAAGGGAATCTACCAATTATTTATTCAAGATGATGAGGTCGGTGGATTGCAAAAGGCCCTGGGGCAACATTTGAGGCAAATGAGTCGAACCCTTGGAACCGGCGAAGCGACAAAAAATACCCTCCATCAGATGTCTTTGCTTTCGACCAATATGGGTAACCTCTACAAAAACCCTTCCCATGATGAAAGTTTGATTTTGCAATATCGAAGTGCCGGAAATCTCATCAATTTTCTTTCATCAAATAAAAAACATATCCCCCAATTGTATGCGGATTTTACAAGACAAAATTATCACTATAGCACCGGACATCCTCTCTTATCCTCGCTCCTCCTCCTCTCCTTTCTCAAATACCTCAATCACTTCAACGAACGTGAAGTTGAACTTCTCGTTCTTTCCAATTATTTTAAAGATATCGGAATGTCTCTTATTCCAATAGAATCCTTTGATAAGAAAGATCTCAATCAATTTGAAAAGGATTCCATCGGCAGACATGCCATGCATTCCACCGATATCTTGCGCGGTCGAGTTCCCCTCAATTCCAACTACCTGGATATCATAGGCAATCACCACAACCATGCCCTTATCGATTCGATGGAAGATCACCATCATGCTCCGTCACCCCATACTGGTCAGTTATATGGATCTTCTCAGGAAACGGAAACCATACTCATTCTCATGATGGATATGATAACAGCTATGATTTCCCCTCGCCCCTATCGTCCCGGAATGAGTCTCTTTGAGGCCCTTCATAAAATAAAAATACTCTTTGCCAAAGATTTTAAGCGAGAGTTTCATTACCTTATCTACTTTCTCCAACAATTTTTTAGTCGAACAAAACAGTTCACTCGGTAATAACAAACTGCGTGAGCTTACGACAAAAAAATAAGTCAACTTCAAAAAAAAATTTTCAAAATTCTTTTCAAAATGAAATCTCATTGATTTAATAAATAAAGAAGCTGGATTAGCTTCACAAAATATGGCACCACCTACTCAGTGTCCATGATGATCTAAGGAGGGAGATATGGCACAAGCACCGGTCAGTCCATTAACGGGTATTTTAGAAGAGGATACGGTCATCATTGACTTTGGAGATCACGAAGGGAAGTCGGTTCTCGAAGTCTCTGATACGCACCCGGAATTCTATGATCAAATGATTGAGTTCAAGAATAGAAAGGGGAGCGAATTTACCATACGTCGAGATAAGGACAAGTACTATCGCCTCAATATGAATATTTCCATCGGCATGAGTCCTATTTGACTCGACTGAGAAATTGTTGAGAAAAGTAGATGAGATGGTGGAATTCCGACTGAAAATCTTTCGCAAAAATATACTTTATCCTATCTAGGGTTGGGAAAAGACCAACTGCCGATCGATAAGGGCGAGGAGAAATCATGGCCGTCATGATATCCATAATCAAAACGAGAATCGTTTTGATATCTTCGGAACGCCCGCCGTATTTGAGAAAACCCGAACGAGGGCCTTGAGAGCGTTGTCGCACCCCTCCTTCTCCACCGATGAGAGTATGATTGTGGTGATTGCCTATGATATCCAGGTAGTTGGAATTGAGGGGGACTCGACCGCGTAAGATATCGATGGAGTGTAAAGTATGGCGATCGATAGAATCCTTTTCAGATTGATTGAGATCCTTCTTATTAAAAATCTCTAAGGGAATGAGGGACATCCCGATATCTTTAAAATAATTGGAAAGAACGAGAAGCTCAATTTCACGTTCGCTGAAGTGATTGAGGTATTTGAGAAAGGAGAAGAGAATGAGCGAGGATAAGAGAGGATGCCCAACACTATAATGATGGTTTTGCCTTACAAGGTCTGCATAGAGCCCGGGAACGTATTTTTTATGTGTCGAAAGGAAATTGATGAGATTTCTAGCACTTCGATATTGCAAATTCAAGGCCTCATCGTCTGTAGGGTCCTCATAAAGATGTCCCATATTGATCGAAAGCAAAGACATCTGACGGAGGGTATTTTTCACGGCCCCTCCGATCCCAAGGGTTCGGCTCATTTGCCTCAAATGTTGCCTCAGACCTTTTCTAAGTAAATTGATCTCATTGTCTTGAATAAATAATTCGTAAGTACCATTCTCTACGAGTTTCCTCAGGGCCCTCTTTTCGATACCCCCTTCCTTTTTAAAGAGGGGCTTAAAAATATCATCTTCATAAGTCCAAATATCGCAAGGGGCCTCTTTAAAAAAAAGAATCTCTTTGATTCCGACGGGAACGGGTCTTAGGGGAAAAGAGGAGCGTTGAAAAAATTTAAAAGCTCTCATCATTTCCATTTCGGTTAACGGGAAGACAAAAAGAAGAAAGAGACTCACGCAAGGCAAATCCAACATGGAGAAGAGAAACGATCCCGTGGGTATTTTGCACCGGATAAAAAGGTGCCGGCTTGCGCATAGCAGTGCCTCGACAAACCGATTCTAGGCAATTCCCATCCTCTTGCCTATAATGACCTCTCAAAAGAAACGGAGATAGGAAGAGAGAATGCAATCATCACAAAACCCCCTCGGACTTTTAGGCATCGACCATTTGGAATTTACCGCCGATTCTTTGGCCTCTCCCACCAAAGATCTCTTTTACGAGCTTGGGTTTTCAAAAACCTTTGAGACCGATGGGAGACAGCTCTTTACCCAGGGACAAATTCGATTCCTTCTCAACGCCGGCCCAATAGGCCCCCATCGGGATTATTTCCAAAAGCATGGGGAAGGGGTTTCCAAGATCAGTTTTCTCGTTCAAGACACCCGCCATGCCTTGGAAACGGCCGTCAAACGGGGAGGTGAGGCCCTGGGGGATTTGGAGACGACGGAATCAGAACACGGTGTTTATCGAACGGCCCTCATCAAAGGGTTTGGGGATGTGGTCAACGAATTTGTGGAGCGCCCGAACCGGGCCCCCTTTCGCCCGGATATGAAAGACCTCACCCAAGGCCTAGAGGGGCAGGATCACCCGGGACGGGATCACCCATTCCCTCGCCCTCTTCCCACGAGGGTCTCTCGGATCGATCACCTCACCAATAACGTTCCCAAGGGCGAGATGGAACATTGGGCCCATTTCTACCAAAAGGTTTATGGTTTTGTGGAAACCCGTTATTTCGATATCAAGGGACAAAAAACCGGTCTCCAATCAAAAGTCATGCAACTGGTCGATAACTCCATCATCATTCCCATCAATGAGCCCGATGAGGCCCGGGGGAAATCACAAATCCAAGAATTTTTAGACGAGCACCGAGGATCCGGAGTCCAACACATCGCCCTTATGAGTCCGGACATCATCTCCACGGTGGGGGAACTCACAGAGCGGGGCATCCCCTTTCTCGATGTCCCGGACACCTATTACGAACAACTCCCAAACCGCCCCTTCACCTTCACCGAAGAGAGGGCCACCTTAAACCGCCTTCGCCTCTTGGCCGACGGGGATTCCGAGGGGTATCTCCTTCAAATTTTTACAAAACCCCTTATTGGGCCTCTCTTTTTTGAGTTCATTCAAAGGAAAAACAACTGGGGATTTGGAGAAGGCAATTTTCAGGCCCTCTTTGAGGCCATCGAACGGGATCAAATGAAGCGGGGACAACTCTAAGAGAGCCTATCCTAAAGGCCTATTTGATCCGACAGTTCAAATAAATGGGAAAATGGTCGCTTAAAGCTTTGATGTAACGATTGAAGAAAGCATCAAATTTTCCATTCGGCGAAACGAACTCCGATTGAAATTTATCCTCATAGTATTCTATCTTAGGCCAATACGGATCAAGCCTTAAGGGGGGTCTTACGGTATAGAGAGCGCTATCTATACCATTTTGAAAGACTCCATAAACCGTCCATTTCCCATGAAATTCTTTGAGAAAATTCTTCCAAACCCAATCCTCATAATCCACATGGAATACCCTCTCCGTAATGTAATCCCTGTCTGAAAAATCGATGACCCCCGCATCCACCTTTCCCCCCTTCCCGACACAAGGATCGACTTCGGAGGGGTCAAAAATAAAATGATCGTAATCGTTGATCGGCCCATTCATCGCTGATAGAGATGTAGGGGTATCGATATAGATTTCCCCTCCGGGAAAAGACTTCAAAATCTCAGTCCATAGGGGAAATTTTTTTAACAAGTTAAAATCGGCTGCATAAATGATATTTTTAATGCCATATTGTTTTCGCAAAGTTTGCATCAACTCCAATGTCAATTTGACCTCCGCCCAACGAGCATAATTTCGACTAGTGATCCCACTCCCTCTGGGAAAAGCTCTATAGTCCGTCACATGAAAGGCCGGGGAAAGAATGGCGGCCATCATTTCCTTATTGGATACGGGAGGGGATCTGAAAATGATATGGGAAGAGACCATGGTGAAGCGAAAATTGCCGGACTCAAAGTCGGCGATAAAGGGCTTGCGGGAAAAAACTCTATTGATCTTCTCATCAAACCAGGGAAGACAAGCGTAGAGATGCCCCAAATGTTTGCGCCCGGTTGTCAGAGAAATCTCTTGAGCGCAAAACTTATTGGGCCGCGGTCGAACCATGGAGGCCCTATAATAGTAACCCACAAATTCCTTCGTATCCTCGGGACGAGAGGACTCGGGACGGGCCGCAAGCAAGAGGGCCCAATTGGGATCGAGCTTTCTTAAATGTTCTAAAACTTTGATATATCCCGGAACGATGTAGGAAAACATGGCCCGCTCAAGATTTTGAGTGATCCCATTTCTCTCATCTTCACTAAGTTCCTCTGTATTCAATATCTTATTATAATGACGAATGTAACCATCGATACGATTATTAAGCTGCCATTGTTTCCTATGAAGCGGAACCAACTCAATTGCGGCCAAAAGATCAAATTCCCTGTGGATAATCTGGGCCAATAGCTCCATATCCTTGAATAGACTCTGATTTGTAGTGGGGCGAAACATATTAAAGCCCCCGATGCGAATCCGATTTGATCTCATTTTGGCAATACGACTTTCCTTGTAATGCCTCACATGGGCAAGAGAATTATAGTGATGGTAGTTGTGGTAACATTCAACTTCATAATCCCCACGAACATGATAATTCGCAATGGAATTGCACTCACGCCGATACCATCGGTTGTAGTAATGTTTTCGACATTCCGACTTATCAAATTCAAAATCTTTTTGGGAATCACACTCAGGTGAAGGAACCCGATAGGCCCATTTTTGTTCTTGGAAAAGAGACCCAAAATCCCGGGAGTCTCCCGGAAAATAGTCCCGATCCTGGGAATGGGCGTCGGTGGAACCCCAAAAGAAAAAGATCGCAAAAAAGACCAAAAACACGAAAGAACTCTCCTACATCCGTATTGACCCAGCTTGCCATAAAATATCCCCTTTTGAAACAAGACTTTCTCGTTTTTAAGAAAACAATGCGACGCACACACTCGTAACCCTTTGATTTTTCACTACAAAAACTTGGCATCCTTCTTGCTTATATCCGGGAATGAGGCCCTCTCCGAGGAGGGCCCGGTAAACCCAGTCACCAAGGAGAAAGAAAATGAATCGACAAGACCAAACCATTTCTCGCTTTAGAAAACTCTATCCCCACCTCAGCCTCCGGCAAACCTCAGAACTTACGGGAATCAATATTTCGAGAATTCATCGAATCCTCAAGGGGGCCTCCATGAAATTAAACGAATGGGAATGTTTCTCCCGGGCCATCAATCAAAAAACGGCCGTGGATGGAAAGCTCAAAAACGTCTTTGATGAATGTCTTATCACCCTTTCCCCTCAAGGTAAAAACCAACTCCTCTCCAAATTAGAAAGTCTTCAAAAACTCAGTCAAATCGCAGGGGCACCCAAACAAAAGGGGGCCCAATCATGACTATCGTCGAACGAATCATTCTCGAAAGTTTAGGCAAGGGGGCCAAGTCCATGCCCCGCTTGTCCAAAGATACGGGCCTTGACACCCAAATCCTCATCAATGCCCTTCGCTCTCTTTTGAAATCCGGTCTCTTGATCGATTGTCAGACTCAATTTCAACTCAACACTTCTCTCACTCAAAAGGCGGGTCTCGATAAAAGAAATGAAGTGAAGGATTTGATGGAGGGAATCGCCGACCGCTTCTTTGATAAGCAGGATGCCGATCTCTCCTTAAAAAAGGTTTGGATGAGCGAAGAAGATGAGAAAATTTTTAAAACTCTTCTGGGCAATATCGATTACTTTTTGGATGATCTCAAAAAATACAATTCAAAAATCGATCGCCCCCTTCAAGAAAAAAAGGTCTTTTACTGGGGTATGGCCACCTATGGGGATGCCCTCAACGGACAACTCGAAAAAATTTTGCCGTAAGAAATCTTGAAGAAAAACCGAGCGAAGTTTGGGGAGGATCGATGACTTTTGAAGTGATCCCCTCCCCCCTCTTTAGGGATAGGCCCTTAATCAAGACCCATTTCCTTGTAGATCTCTTCCAAAGAATCCCCGTCGGGCCTGATCCCCATCTTTTTCATAAAGTCGATCATAGGGGCCCTCTTATCCAAAAAATATATCTTGAGTTCTTGGCCCACTTCTTCGCTTTGGGTTTCAATTCTTGAAAGGATCGCCGACACCTTTTCCTCGTCTTCGGCTTGTGCGGCCTCGACCAATTCATCATATCGTTTTTCAAGATCATCCACCTTATCTTCATAGAGATGGAGAATAAATCCCTTCATAAACTCATCGTGATCGGCAATCATCGCCCTCATATAGGATTCCGTATAGGCCTTATCGAATGAACTTGCCCGAAACTCATGGCGCAACTTGGCCAAGATTTTGCCAAGACGAAGAGAAACCCGATCATAGAGTTCATCATCTTCCATGCGGTAGAGACGATCGGGATCATCGACGAGGCCCAGGCGATGGAAAAAATCGCGAACCCCCCAATCGTGAAGATCGCGAGACATCCTCTCCCTATTCTTAAACCATCCGCTATATCTGTTCAGTACACCTTTAAAACAACTACTGGTCCCGGACCATTTTTTGGCACATTCCCGGATTCTCTTATCTCCCAATAGAATCAGCCCAAGATAGTTGAACCAAAATTTTGGGAAGGAAAAGGGTGCCCTCACCCAGGGAGAATCCACAATGGGGGCAAAGAGCAGATAGGCCAGGGTTCCCGCCGAAGCGGATAAGGCCCCTCCCCCTACATAATACTTGATATGTTTTCCTAGAGGAGAATTGCTAATGACCTCGGCCACACCATCGGGAAGCTCAAACTTATACCCTTTGATGATGTTCTCCTTCGATTTTTTCCCTTTAAAAGGGTTAAAGAACTCGGCCCACATCACCTTCTTTTGGGCCTTCGCCACCACGTCGCTACGGGGTTGATGGCCCGGGGTCGAAAGAAGAGTGGCGATCCTTTCGATGAGATTGTGATGATCCACCGTCCTCGTCCCCTTGGGTATGGATAAAAGGGCCTCATAGAGATACTCAAATCGTTGAAACATGAAGGCCTGCTCCGTCATGCGCTCATAGACTAAGCTCTTCTTTCTCCACTCATCGATAAAATTTCTGGTAAACGTATGATGAACGATATCCCGTCTCTTGTTAAATTCAGAACCCATAAAAGACATGGAAGGGAGGTTTATGCGATCGACACTTCCATCGGATCTTGAAACTTCGATGGACGGTCTTGGGTAGCGCTTAAATTTTTCAAAAGCAAACCTCTCTCGTCCCCGTCCTCGGGCGTAGCTTTTTCCCAAAACAAACCAATCCACCCATCCTTCGGGAAAAATCTTCATCCATGTGATTTGAAGGAGTCCCTTATCCACATGGGGATTCATGGCCATCACATCCTCTCTGGCCAAAAAGGCCTTTTTGACGGTTTTTTCTAAATCCGATTGATAGTTTCGGACAAAAGACATCCACTCCTCGATTTCCTTCAAAGCCGAACGCCCACTGGAACCTTGAATGTCTCTAACAATGGCCATGATGGCCGCAAAGGTGTCCCTCTTATCGTTAAATTGAAAATAGCTGGGCATATATTTATTGGCATTATCCACCATGAGAGATTGGATTCGCTTTTCCCGCTTCAGACTTCTTCCCCGAAGTTTTTCCCAATCGGCCACATCAAAATTGTCGTGACTGTCCCAGAGTAACTCCATATACTCCTTTTCCTTGCCCGCATGAAAAAGTTTTCTCGACAATTTCACTCGATGATGATTTCGCTTTTTCGTCGCTTTCTTGGCCCCCCGACCTCTCACCCATTTTTTGACTCCCTCGGAACTGTCGGCCATCGCCCATTTTTTTTCCACCCGAGCGTTGAGTTCCCCCAATTTTTTTAAGCAATGCTCACGGGCCCAAAGAGAGGGGGAAAAAAGCAATAAGAAGAAAATGGCAAAAAATGGCTTCAAGACAAAATCTCCAAAAGAAAAAGGATTGAAGGTCGGATCAGACGTATAGCATAAAAGGGGGCCCTGAACAAAGCCTAGGGGACGGAGAGGGTAAAAAAGAAAGGCGCACCGTGCTAATTTCACACCAAGTTACCCTGGCACTATCTTCGCCGCTGAAGGACTTTACTTCCGAGTTCGAGATGGGATCGGGTGTTTCCCCTTCGCTATAGGCACGCCTAAGTCCATAACGATATAGGATAGAAAACGCTTCTCTTTCACTCCCTACGCACTGGCGTAGCGTAGGGAATAAAAAAGAAGACTCGAACTCTGCCACCCTTAAAAACAAAAGGTCATTTGGTCAAGGATATGAAAAAAAGCAAAACGGACATTTAGTATTGGTCAGCTCAATCCATTGCTGAACTTACACACCCAACCTATCAAACTCGTCGTCTTCGAGTGTCCTTAATAGAAATCTTATCTTGAGGGGGGCTTCCCACTTAGATGCTTTCAGTGGTTATCCCGTCCGAACTTAGCTACCCGGCGGTGCAGTTGGCACCACAACCGGTACACCATAGGTTCGTCCAACCCGGTCCTCTCGTACTAAGGTCAGCTCCTCTCAAATTTCTTGCGCCCACGGAGGATAGAGACCGAACTGTCTCACGACGTTCTGAACCCAGCTCGCGTACCACTTTAATTGACGAACAGTCAAACCCTTGGGACCTGCTCCAGCCCCAGGATGTGAT
>JAPONP010000039.1 GCA_026713835.1 Bacteriovoracales bacterium | reverse complement strand
CGGCTTTCTCAATGAATTTAGCTTTTCTTTCTTTCCAATCGAGACTTTTTAAATGATCGGCCAATGCAACTCCGTCGATTTTCTTACTTTTAATCAGAACTTCAAATGGATAGCCTTTTTGGTGAGAAGTAATGGGACAACAGATGGCGAGGTTAGTTTTTTGGTTGTAGTTTTTAGGAGAGATGACGATGGCAGGGCGTTTTCCCCTCTGTTCACGTCCCGTTTGAGGAGAGAAATTTAACCAAATCAGATCACCTCTATCGGGGACATAGGGCATCACCAGGCCTCTCGGCCGTGAGGGGGAAAGTCGTCTGTTGTATGGAGATTATCTTCCGTTATTTGATCGAGAAGATCGTTGAGTCGAGGGCCTTTTTTGGATGGGAAAATGATAATTTTTCCCTCTCGATGTTCAATTGTGACGGGGGTATCAACGGACAAATGGGCCTGCTGAATAATCGCCTTAGGTATTCTGACGCCGATAGAGTTTCCCCATTTTTGTAGTTTTGTAGCCATCCTTACTCCTTTCTGAAAGTATATACAATATATAAACATTTGTCAAGTATTGGACGAAGAGAATAACCACCCGGATGACACAAAATTTTTTGGGACTTCACGAAAAAGACCGAAATCCCCCGAAAGTTGAGCAATGAAAAATTGCTGTTAAAGGTTTGGAATCGTTGAGTTTTTCAACGATTTTGAGCAGTTAGAAAAAAGTTGAAATTTCGATGGAACGGGGTGTTTACGCACCTCTGTTTCCCGTTATTTCTCTCTTCGACAAATACTCCTCAAAACTTGAAAAAAGATCAGGCCCGTTAGTGCCCAAGAAAAGCCGCAGAGCTTCCCATTAACTTGTTTTTGTTTTCCTCTTTATCTGCTAAATTAAGCCTTGCCTGTAGGGTCTTCATTTTCTAGGAGAGGGGGAGGCAGTGGACAATAGGACTCTCAAAAGGGTTACATCGTTCTTGTATGCTGTGTCCAGTCATTTTGGGGAGGTTCATACGGCATCGGGTTGATTCGGAAAATTTATAGCTTTAAAATGGGGTGGATCACGGAAAGCAGTTTAGCTCTTTAAAATTACTGAGTTTTTATTTGAATTGACGGCCGCCGGGGTGGCCGGAACTCCCCTTTTACAGCAATCGCTGTGAAATAGCTTTATAATACAGCAATTGCAGTATATAATAGGATTGTCACAGCAATTGCTGTCAGAGAAAATTAAAATGAATAAAGTTGATTTAAAAAAATTAATAGAATCGAAGGACGAGCTTTTTTTAAAGAAACTCAAATATGCAGGACTTAATGAACTTGAATATTGGGAGAAAAGACCCGAAAACTTATCTCGCGAGTTGTTGGTCAAATACTTCCATAGCATTGACGAGACAAGAGAAATTTACCCTGATATGTCCGTAAGGGAAAGTGACGGTGGTAAGTATGGCCTGACAGGCTTTCAATGGGTTTTTAAATTACGAGATAGTTTTTTAGTGATGAGCAAGAAAATTGATATTTATATAAAAGGGTTTTTCTTTGAAGAAAATGACCCAAGAGGTGTAGAAATTCAATCCTTTAAAAGATCTGTTCTCCTAAAAGAAATAAAATAAGAGGTCTAAAAATGGAATGTTCACATAAAAAAATCTCAAAGAAAAAAGTTCAAAAAGAAATTTTTAATATGATCTTTGAAACTAAAACTAGTGTATGCGATAACTGTGGTGCCTACTTGCGTGATCGTGGATATGAAAAGAAATATATGCACTGGCTTGAGGAACTCTATAAAACAAGACGAAATAAATTTCAAACTCAATGCTATTTTTCAAAAAACTTAATCAGATGCGCTGAAGCTTATCTTGAAGATTATCCAGGAATTTCGACGACTATATTTATAAGAGGCCTTGTTACAGTTTATTTTAACATTATAGATAGAGACGCAAAAAAATCTGCACGACTTGAATTATTGTTAGATAACGAAATATACAATTCCTTCTCTAATGATAAAGATCGGAAAAAAGTAAATATTCAATTCAAACCCAAGATGATAATTGAATTAATGGCAATATCTGAATTATTAGAGATAGGCCCATCTATTGTAGTGGAAGAAGTTGTCCTTAAACTTATGACTGCTATTACCTCCCAAGATAAGAAACTTCGAGAGTTTTGGGAGAACGAAATTCGTGGATATTTAGATATGTTTTTAAAAGCTGCGTAAGTTGGGCCCTTTGCCTTAGCTTAACCCATATCTTGAACTTACTGAGCGTCTCGTTTATATAGTGATCCCGGTTTAAATTTCATGTAAAAAAGTGTTGGCCTTTCGTTCTGACTATTTTAAACTTTCTTTATGGGAAAGTTTTTAACTCTAAAACAACGACAAGAACTTCTCGACGAACTCAAGCTGGAGCGAATACGCCGGTATGCTGACCGCCTTAGAGTAATCCTGCTACTTGATGAAGGGCAGACCTATAAAAACATTGCAAAATTTCTTTTTCTCGATGAGGGAACCATCGGGAACTATAAAAAACGGTACAAGAAGGGTGGAATTGAGGGATTAATCAATGACCAATACTTCGGGAGGATGGCGATGCTGTCTCCATTGGCGAAAAGATTTGAGATGATTTATACCCCCAAAAAAGCAAGTTGGTTGAACATGGCCGAGATAGAATTCTCCGCCCTTTCAAAGCAATGCCTAGACAGGAGGATCGGAGACATGAATACCATGAAAAAAGAAGTGGGTGCCTGGACGAAGAAAAGAAATAGAGACAGGGTAAAAATAGATTGGCAATTCACAAAAAATTCCGCTCGTGAAAAATTTCAAGTCAGGTATTTTGATGCAATGAATTTGTAGGACAGTGTACTAGAGATATTTCCGAATTATTTCTTGCTATTTATTTGCGAAGTTAAATCAATTAAGCCCTCTTTGTAATCCATTATGAGACCGGCAACATAACGAGCGTTCGCTCAACGTACAAGGAAACCGAATCCTTATTTTCGTGACTTGGGAAATAAGGAAAAAACAAACGAATAACCACCCGGATGACACAAAATTTTTTGGGACTTCACGAAAAAGACCGAAATTCCCCGAAAGTTGAGCAATGAAAAATTGCTGTTAAAGGTTTAGAATCGTTGAGCTTTTCAACGATTTTGAGCAGTTGGAAAAAAGTTGAAATTTCGATGAAACGGGGTGACAGGCAGACGTTATAACCAACTTAACTACACCCCCGCAAGTAAAAAACCTAATAAATCTAACCACTTAAAGAGCAAAAAGTCGTGACCCGAAGCGTTGCCCACGGTGTCGATGTCACAAAAATGTCACAGCGATGTCACAAAGCTACTTTTGTAAAGGCAATTGTGAGCTTTGGCAAGTCGGTGACACCAACAACGCAGTAGCTCCAACTTTATCAATATCCTCTCCAACGACAAATCCATCATGGTTTATCGTTTCCACTTTCTTTAAGAAAGAGGCAGCGTAGAAAAGAAGAGAACAAATCTTAAAGAAATGAATATTAAGGGGAT
>JAPONP010000038.1 GCA_026713835.1 Bacteriovoracales bacterium | reverse complement strand
GCTGCAATTGTGCCGGGCTTCGTCTTTAAGCAAAAAATGCCCTCAACGTGCCACAAGCACGCCTTCAGACATTTTTTGCTTTCATCCTTGCCGGGCACAATCTCGCTCGCTTTCATCACGAAGGTGGTTTTAGGATAGGCCCTTAGTGCCCCTTGACCCCCCATCTTTTTCCTTGACTGAACCTCACCCTCATCTATACAATGAAGCCCCTTTTGGAGGATGGTATGGCTAGATATTCCAGACATTTTTTGACATCCGTGGGAATCGTCTTTTTTCTAAGTTGTCAGCCTCTGTCCCAGGCCGAAGCTCAAGAGGAAAGTGCCCCTTCTGTCGCTTCGGGCCAAAATGCCGTAGAAACTCAAGATTTCAAGAAGACCCTACCCCCTCGACTCAAAAAGATGCTCGCAAAGATCATTGAACGCAGATACCAAGAAAAAAACCTGTCCGTTCCAAAAGAAAAAATCGCCCAGGCCGTTGAGAAAGTGCTGTCCAAAAACGAAAAGGGCCTCCCCCCCGCCCCTTCTTCTCCTCCCGTTGACAAACTCTTCACCCCCTCCCAAGACCTGGACACCAAAATCGATGAGTTCACTTTGGAGGTTCAAAAAGATTATATGGGCATTTGCGAAGACCGAAAAAATCTCGAAGAAACGGCCCAAAGACACGCCCTTTCGCCCATGTTGGGACAACGCATTTGCCACCTCCTCCTCCAAGAACTCCTCCACAGTCTCCGGGACTCCCACATCACGGGTGTTGAAGAGGAACTCTTGGGACCTCAAGTGGACACCATCTTAAAAGGCTTGAGTCTCGTCGAAAGGGATATGGCCCACGGTGACATGAGAATCCGTTTTGCCGGGGCCCATAAACCGGGGATGACGCCCCTCCAAGAGACCACCACCGACCCCCAACTTCTTCTCATCAATGAGAACTCACCCTGGTACTGCACGTCCCGAAGACCCTTTCCCGCTAGCGATCTGAGTACCTTCATGGAAGGAGGGGTCAAAGAGATTCAATTCGTGGCCGCAGGACACACCTTTACGGACAGCGACGACTTTATCTACAACCTGGAAAACGGATACGAACTGACCGGATGGAACCGCACAAACCAAATGCTCCGAAGTATTCGCTTCGCCCATCCCTGTGACCCCGGTGATGGAAATTGCCAAGACACGGACGAGACGACGGTACAAACCCTTATCATCGAAGAGTCCCTAACACCAAAAAGCCCCCTTCTCCAAGACATTCTCACTCTCTTTTATCCCCAAATGTTCAACGATGAAGAGGGTGCGGATAAAGACGGCCAAGACCATACCCTCGCCGCATTTGTCCAATCGAAACCATCCCTGATCGCCCTCACGGATTATTCCCATGAAGACGAACGATCCTGTACCGATGCTAAGGGAAATCCTCTCCCTTGCGAAATCGTCGTGGGCTATACGGAATGTTGGAAAAACCCCCGAGACGCCTTCGCCTCTCCGGGTGCTTCATCTCGATCTTCTAAGATTCCCTAGACCCCTATCTCCCCTATCTTTTTGAACGCTGATAATGCGAAGCAAACGTAAGCAAAATGGCGCAAAGGGGGCGGCGATTTGATATTCGAGCGACCCGGCCCACTCCAAAACCCCTCGGTCGGGGGTCGGGATCGGATACGAGAGAAGCGGCGCTCCGTGGACAAATTTGAACGATGCGGCAATGACGGCAAAAAAGGTATGGGGAATTGAAAGTCGAACGCAAAATTCATTTTTTGATGGAATGTTTTTGGGCGATCTCTTCTTTCCCCTTCCAAGGCCCTTTTTCAAGCCCCTCTTCTCGGCCTTTTTCGAGTCCTTTGAGTCCGTGGGCCTAAGGGACTGAAAGTCTAAAATCTTCGGTCTAAAATTGTAGAAAAGAGGGAGGCACTTTGACCCAGGATGTAAAAAAGGTGCATCTTCCCTTGCGTTCTCAAAATAAAATCTGTTAGAGTGGTTCAGGCTTTTATCAAGGGATCGAGAGGTCCTTTCATCTCAAAGACCCCAGGGGGAGGGAGGTATTATGAAATCGATTATTTTGGCGACGACTTTTTTGCTAGGCGGTGTTTTCGCCGAGGCCCAAACCGAAACGAGAAGATCACGAAAAGGGCCCGTTCCCGGAAGAGATATCACGGCGACAGATTGCCGCACGTCCATGGCCATGAGACGGGCCAAGATGCGATTGGCCCAAGAGGGTTTTAATGCGGGCCTAGGCCTTGGGAAAATGCAATCCCTTTGCGAAACCCTTCACTCCCTAAAGGACGGACAAGAGACCCCGGAACCCCAAACCCTTAAAGGACTCCCCGTGGGCACGAACACCTTCACCAACACGGCCATGGAGATGGATGAGGGGATCGATCGATTCACCGCAGAAGTCCAAAGAGACTATGTCAAAACTTGCCGAGACCGAAAAAATTTGGAAAAACTTTCGGGCAAGCACGGGATTTCTCCCTTTGTGGCCGCCAGCGTTTGCCACCAGTTGCTCAAAGAGGTTCTTAAAAGTATAGACTCTCAAGATTTTACGGTCGTTCAACAAGAGCTTCTAGGACTCAAAATCTCAGACATCCTCGATGCTTTGGGTTTTATCGAAAAGTCTTCCAGGAGTATCGCTGCGGGCGTACGCCTTCGCTTTGCCCGGTCAGACAAGGTCGGTTACTCCGGCGATTCCATCAACCCCTACGAGGTCTTGCCCAACGGGAATCGACCTTGGTATTGCATTTCAAGAAGACCCTACCCCACAAATCAGATGACGGGAGGAAAACAAGCGGGAGTTACGACCCTTCTTTTTACACTTCTTGGACACGATGCGAGCGACTCGGACGGTTTTGTCTATAGTATGGTCAACGGGTATGAGTTTGCCGGAACCGACAGTGCCGAACATATCCTAAGAAGCGTTCGCGTGGAGTTCGCCTGTGAAAAGGAGAGTTCGGCCAATTGCAATCAATTCAATTACGACTACAGAATCCTCATTATCGAAGAGTCCATCAGGACGAGAAATGCGCTTCTCGCCTATCTTCTGGACAAATTCGTCCCCGGTGTCAAATCCGGCGAAAATCATTTGGTCAAATTTTTAAAATCCAAGAGTGGATGGGCCCTCACGGATTATTTTGGCCGCAGTGAAAAAAATTGCTATGGCAAAAAATTCTTTAAGGGCTGTGAAATAAGCGTGAACTACCTTCAATGCTGGGAAGATTCGAGCCCCGTCTTTAAAAGCACGCCCCCGATCCTTCGCACCCGAACCCTCTAATTTGATTCGACTTCTCCTTTGATGATCCAAGGCCTTCTATTCCAAGGCCTTGGATCATTTTTTCCCGCAATGGGCCTTCCTTCCCACCCGCACCCCTCCTCCTTCGCAAAGGGTGAGGTCCAGAAAGTGGCGAAAGCTGTAAGCGTCCAGTTTGTAACGCTCTTCTCTTTTTGGGCCCATGCGAGGCCAACGAACGCGAACGCCTAAGGCCTTCTCCCCCTTCCTCAAACCAAAGTGAACCCCCTCCTCGTTTTGAGAACCCTGCCCTCCCCGGTGGGATTCCACCCAACGGATTCTCTTTCCCTTGTCCGTCACCAATGTCACCAAGGCCCCAAGGGCCCGGGCATTGCCGGCCCGGCCCCTCAGAAAAAACCGAAGGCTTCGTCTCCCCTTGCGGGGAACGGCATTTTCAAAAAGATAGAGGCGGGGTCTAATGGCATCGTCTCTTACGGCATCTTGCCCGGAGAGAATATCGGGCCTGCCGTCCCCATTGACGTCAAAGACGATGCTTCCTACGGGATTGACGATATCGAGCCCTAGGGCCCTGGCCTTGTCCACATAGCTATGGTCTTTATTTTGATGAAACAAAACCAATCTGGAGTGGGGGGGATGGCCCGAGTTATCCACCAAAAGATCCAAAAGCCCATCGTTATTGTAGTCAAACCAAACTCCTCGCCGATCCCCCTGGGACCACTTCTTTTCAATGTCGTGTGTATAGGGGGTTCGGATAAAATCCGGACGCAAAGTATGGTGCTTCCCCGTCAAAACGGCCGATCTATCCACATTGGGAGAATCGTGGGCATGAAAGAGTTCCCCCAAAAAGATATCCATGACGGAGTCGTTATTGTAATCCGCACAGGCCGTAAAAAAGGTATGCCCCCCTCCTCGGAGTTCAAATCGCCCCCGCTCGTCCTGATCGTATCCGGCCTCCACGGCAAAATCCGTAAAGAACACGCCCTTTTTGGTCGAATCAAATACCCCAAGCCACATCCTATTGGCATACCCTCCCGAGGAGGCCGTCAAAATATCGGGATATCCATTCCCATCCACATCGCAAGTGGAACTGGCAAAAGTTGGAGTGGCATGGGGATAAATCCTCTCGCTTCTCTTCTTGTCCCATTCCTTTAACAGGCGGAAAGATTGATCGCTCATCCGAAACCCATCCCCCTTAAAGAGCATATCCGGGGCATTGGTGATTTGATTTCCAAGACCCGGCCGAAACCATCCCCCCAGAAAAAAATCCAACTTTCCGTCTCGGTCAAAATCCAAGGCGGAAAGAGAGGCCAGGGGAAAGTTCGTGAGCCTTTTTTGATCTTTTTTTTCAAAAGCGTCCTCCACCTCCTCATAGACGAGGTGTCCCTTTTTAATGCGGGCCCGAAAGAGGCGCAAGGCCTTTTTCGTAAGCGCCGATCGTTGCCCCAAAACCCCAAGGGCCACATCCAAAAGACCGTCTCTATCGAGATCCACAAAATTTAAAAAACTGGCCTGAATCTTCACCTTAAAGGGAAAGGGCGAAAGGAGTTCAAAGCGTTTTTTTTGGGGAGAAAATCTATAAAAAACCGGCACGGAAAAATAGTGGGGAAGGACCACCAAATCCGTCCACAAATCACCGTCAAAATCCACCCCGTAGAATCTCACTCCTTTGATTCCTTCCAGTCCGTAGGACGCGGATTTTTCCACAAAGCCCCCCTTTGGGGTTCCTAGGCTCGGCCCATAGACGATGGGCCCAAAGTCCCCTCCACCTTTTTGGCCTTCTGCCCGGGGTTTTTTGAGATGAGAGGGCGAGGATTGATCCCGTGGGTCTTGAACCCGCCAGGAACACCCATGCCCTCCTCCCATAACAAACACAAGGGCCAAGAAGAAAGGGGAAAGAATTTTAGTAATCGAGAATATCGAATCCATGGCCACCATATTCTTCACACTTGGCGGTGACTCTTTTGATCTGTTTATCCAAATTTGAATCCATCTCTCTATTGGCGGCCATAAAGCGATGGCGTTCCTGGCGACAAGCGATATCCGCAAGGTCCACCATATATCTCTTTTTCTCCTCATCCACATCTTTTCGATTCAAAATGGAAGTCGTCCTCGAAAGAACGCTTAAAATGGAATAGAGGGCGATGGCCATATCCGCAATCCGCTTTTGGGGAAGTTCATTTCCGATGATATTTTTGCCGTACTTCATCAGGGTATTTTCCACGTCGATGGAAAAAGCGCTCAGCATCTTGGACCAATTGGCCCCATGCTCTTCCATCTTGGGATGGCATTGAGACAGGGTTTTGGACATCATTTTATCGATTCTTCTCTTCACAAAATGGGTTAAAATACCCACGGACTTGATGGGGTCGAGAAGGGCCTTGGTCACACTGGAGGCCAATTTTCCCACATCCTTTAGGGTCTCTCCGGGGCCTCTCATTCCCGAAAGGGCGATAAAAACCCTCAATATCTCATTGGTTCCCTCAAAAATGAGATTGATCCGAGCATCTCTCATCATCCTCTCGTAGGGGTATTCCCTCATATAGCCGATCCCTCCCGCTATCTGAAGGCCCATATCCACGGTTTCCCAAAGCCTTTCCGAAGCGTAAACCTTGCAAATAGCCGACTCCAAAGAATAATCCTTTTGGCCCTGATCCATTCTTCCCGTGGTCAAATAGACCATGGACTCCAAGGTATAGATATTGGCCAACATCCGGGCCAATTTGTCCTGAATGATGCCAAAGGAGATGAGCTTTTGATTGAATTGTTTTCTCTCGCAGGCGTGTTTGAGGGCCAAGGAAAAAATCCTTTCCATGGCCCCGACGGAAGAGGAGCCCAGGGAAAATCGTCCGGAATTTAAAACATTCATGGCGATTTTGAATCCGGCACCGGGTTCTCCAATCATGTTTTCCTTGGGCACATGGACTTGATCGAAAAAGACGGCCCTCGTCTCCGAAGCCCTAATGCCCATTTTGTCTTCCTTTTCCCCGAAAGAAAGGCCCGGGGCGCCCTTTTCCACAAAAAAGCAGGAGATCTTTTCCCGAACCTTCCCATTGATTTGGTGTTTTGTTTTGCAAAAAACCGTATAGAAATCGGCCCTTCCCCCGTTGGTGATCCAAAGTTTTTGCCCGCTAATGGAAAAACTCCCGTCCGCCTTTTCCTCCGCCTTGGTTCTGATGGAATAGGCATCGGAGCCGGAGCTTGGCTCGGTCAGACAAAAAGCGGCCAGCATTTCCCCCGTGGCCAGGCGGGGGAGGTATTTGTCCTTTTGCTCTTGGGTTCCGTAGAGGACGAGGGCCTTATAGCCAATGGACTGGTGGGCCCCCAACATGGTGGCCACGGAACTGTCGATGGTGGAAAGGTAGGAAAAAATCTTGGCATACCCCGTCGCATCTTGACCCAACCCACCAAATTCCTCGGGAACTCCAACGCCCATAAGACCCAGTTCGGAGAGTCCACGATAGATCTCCTCACCTATAAGGGATTCTTCGTCCAATTTCTTTGAGTCGATGGCCTGTTTTCCATATCGGAGGACGGCTTCCCCCATGGCCATGATCGTCTCCCTTTTTTCCCCGTCGATTGTGGGGAAGGGGAAGACATCCCTTTCGTCGATTTGCCCGTAAAAAAGCTGCGCCACGATGGAACTGGGGGCACTCTCCATTTGAGATTGATCCTTTTTATTGGACTTTTTCATTTTGTTTTCCCCTTAATCCCCTTAGGGCCTTCCCCCACCCGGTTATCTCATATTTTTGATAAAATTGGCAAAAAATTCTCTCCCCCATCCACTTGAAAAGGGTTGGCAAAAAATCCTCACTTTTTAAGCACTTGCAAAGAATCCGGGGGCAGCCGAAAATAGAATGAGATGAAAAATCATTGGCGTAAGTGGACAGAAAAACTCAGGTATCGTTTGAAGACCGTGAGTCCCCCCCATTTTAAAATCTTTAAATCACTCCCCTTTGAAGATCTCTTTGAAAAATTTTACTCTCCCTCCTCAAGACCCCTCATTCATCGTCTCTTTCTTCTGGCCTTTTTTATCTCCTCCCCTTACTTTCTTGGAAAATTGGCCGCCCTCCTCACGGCCCCCATTTCGAGTAACGTCAAGGGCACCCCCTTGAGATACACCCCTCCCTCTCCAACAATACTGGCCGATCTTCAAGAGATATCGAAAAGAAACCTTTTTAAAAAGAAAGGCCCGGCCAAGCCAAAATCAAAAATGACGGAAAGGGATCGGCCGTGTCTAGCCAGTGACCACCCATCTTCTTCAAGTCTCATTCTTCTCAATACGGTCGTCTTGCAAAACAGATCAAAATCCGTGGCCATGACCAAACGAGGAGGCCAAAGAGAAATCAAGGCCTATCGAGAGGGCGATCAAATCCCCTCACTTGGAAAAATTGGACGTATCGAAGCCTCCAGGATGGTCTTTTTCAATCCTAAAAACGGTCAGTGCGAATTCGTGTCGGCCAAGGGCTCGGGAAATGATCTCGTAGGGTCCACTCATCTCACCCATGTTCTCTCGAAAGAAAAAGGAAAAGAACTTCTGGACAAAGAGAAGATGAAAAAGAGTGTGTTTAATGAAGGAAATCATTTTAAAATCAAACGATCCTATCTCAACGAAAGTCTTGAAAACCTTCCCGATCTTTTGAGCCAGGCCCAGGCCGTCCCCATTAGAAATGCCGACGGAACTCTTTCTTTTAAGGTGATGGATATTGATCCCGGAAGTATTTTTTCAAAACTTGGAATACAAAATGATGATAAGATCAAGTCCATAGATGGGCGCCCCATACGCAATCAAGGTCAAATTCTTGGGCTCTTTAATAGTTTAAAGAAGGTCAAAAAAATATCCCTCACCGTCATGCGGGATGGGACGGAACAAAAATTGGAATACAGTTTTATCGACTGATCGACTAGACTAATAGAAAAAGGGAAACGAAATGAAAAAATCATATCTGAACGCAATCCTTCTCCTCCTCTTTGTGGGGCTCACCCACTTTACACCCACAAAAACCTATGCCCAATTCCAAAAGTATAAGGCCAAAACAAAATTTCAAAAAAACACGCCCCCTCCTCTCCCTTCCCAGACGAAACCATCTTTGGGACAGGGGAAAGATTTTTTCGGCCGAGGAACCGGAATCAAAGGTATCACCAAAACTAAAGAACAGGACAAATACGTCAACTTAAACCCCGAAACGGCCTTCGGCCCGGAAGTTGTCACCAATTTTAATTTTAGCAATACCTCTCTATTGGATTTGACCAAACATATGCAAAAACTCACGGGAATCAATTTGATTTGGAGTACGGATATCAAGGGAAAGATCACCATCAAGGCCCCCACTCCCATCACTGTAGGGGAGGCCTGGAAGGCCTATCTCTCGGCCCTCAATTTCAATGGGCTCACCCTGGTCAAATCCGGGGGCTTTTATCGCATCACCCAGGCCAAGGAAGTTCGATCCGCCCCTTTTAAAATCTACACGGGCTCCTTCATACCCGAAATAGACAACTACATGATGAAGATTATCCCCATCAAAAATATCGAATCTTCCGAAATCCAAAAAAACTTTAGAAATTTTGTGGGAAGGAACGGACGTATCACCAATATCAAACAAACCAATACCATCATCGTTTTTGATACCGGTTCCAATATCAAGCGTTTGATGAAGCTCATTAGCTTTTTAGATGTTCCGGGACATGAAGACTCTCTCCATATCCTTCCCGTCAAACACAGCTCGGCCCAAGAGATCGCCAAGCTCTTGGATAATATCCTCAAGGCCCGAAGCTCTACGAATCGATTTAGAAGTTCCAAATCACCCTCTCAAAAGGCCTCCAATATCTCAAAAATTATTGCAGAGTCAAGAACCAATTCCATTATCGCCTTGGCCAATGCCCAGGGGATCAAGCAACTCAAAGACCTCATCTCCAAACTCGACGTAAAATTTGGGGCCCAAAGTGCAGATAAAATTCACGTCTATTATCTCAATTACGGAAGCGCCAAAGAACTCTCAAAAACCCTTTCCTCCCTGGTGGGGCAAACCCAACGCTCATCTTCAAGAAGGACGAGTACCTCCCCTCTCACGAGAAGGTCGAGGTTCAATCAAGACAATATAAACTCCAGCCTCTTTAGCGCCGATATCAAGATTACGGCCGACGAACCCAATAACGCCTTGGTGGTGACGGCCTCCCCTACGGATTGGCTCACCATCGAACAAGTCATCAAAAAACTAGATATCCCAAGAGATCAAGTCTATGTGGAAGGGATGATTATGGAGACCAAAATTGCAAGAAATAAGAGTATAGGCGTCTCCATCGTCGGGGCCTACGGAACCGGGGCCGGTCAAAAGGCGGGCTTTGTCCCGGATGGGGGGATCATCGATCTCATCACCAATAATATCACCGACCTTGGAGGGCTTTTTGTGGGGGCCGGCAGCGGCCAAAACGTCACGTTAAAATTTGGAGAAAGAGAATTTACCGTGGATTCCGTCACCGGACTCATCAAGGCCATCGCCACGGACACCAACACCAATGTCCTGGCCACTCCCCAACTTTTGGCCCTGGATAACGAAGAAGGAGAATTTGAAGTGGGAGAGAGCATCCCCATCCCCAGGGTTTCCACGGCCAATAATATCACCACTTCTTCCACGGAAACCCAAGACGTCACCCTCAAAATAAAAATCAAACCCCAAATCAATAAGGTCACTCGATTCATCAAACTCAAAATCGACCAAGATATCAGAGATTTTAGCACAAGAGAGATCAAAACCGAGCAAGGAGTGGTCACCACCACCCGAAGAACCGTCACAACCGTAGTGGTCAGAGATCGGGACACCATCGCCATGGGGGGACTCATGAGAGACCAAGTCTCGGATACGGAAAAAAAGGTTCCTCTCCTTGGAGATATCCCGGTTCTAGGCTGGCTCTTTAAAAGCAAGACATCCACCATCGATAAGATCAACCTTCTCTTTTTTCTCACCCCCCAAATCCTTTCCCCCTACGAAAGTACGGCCGGCCCCTTACTCAAGGATTCCATCAACCGCCGGGCCGCCCATCTCAAAAACGTTCACGGAGAAGACGATCCCTTTAAGGTCACCGCCAAGGCCCTCTTCAAAAAGGGACAAGACCAAATGGAAAGGCCTTTATACGATCAAATTGAAGGGGGACGTTTTTATCAAGAGGAGAACCTCAAGAGCGGGATTGTCCCCTCGAAAGAATCCTCTTCCAACATTCGTAAGCAAAGGGGGCAGCCGGAAGTCCCTAACTATCGCGGTATTCACCAAGATGCCAAGAGGGAGAATGTCAAAGGAGGGGAAACCGAGAAGGCCCAAAACGAAAATAGAAATAGAAATGGAAACGGAAATGGAAATGAGGCCGCCCCCCCGGATTTTCCCGAAGAATCCAACGAGGTCCCCGAAAACTTCTCGGAAGAGGGATAAAGGTCCATGGACACATCGAATTTTGACAAGCTAAGCAACAAGGGGCAAAGAAGGAATCAAAAGATCGGCGAACTTCTCGTCGAATATACCTCCCTTTCCCAAGAGCAACTGGATGAGGCCTTGAGGATCCAAGAGGATTCGGGGATGCCCGTAGGGCAAATTCTCATCAAGAAAAATTATCTTCACCCCCACGACATCACCAAGATTTTGTGTTTGCAAATCGGGATCACCTATTTGGAAGAGATCAATGTGGATGAGATCAACCCCCTCATCGCCCAGGGCATCTCCATCAACTACGCCAAACACCATAATATCCTTCCCATCTACGAGAGCCCGGCCCATGTGACCGTGGCCGTGGCCGATCCCTTTAAGAGCGAGATTTTCAAAGACATCCACAATATCTTTCAAAAGGAAGTCATCATCGTCTGCACCTCTCCTCTCAAACTTCAGGATGCCATCAACAGGGTTTACGAACGAGGCAAAGGGGATGTGGTCGATAGCATCGAAGACGAATTTGAAGACGGTCTCGAACTGGACGGCCCCATCGACATTCTCGATGCCGGTGCCGACGAGGCCCCGGTCATTCGCTTCGTGAACTCCATCATCTTTCGCGCCGTGAAGGAAAAATCCAGCGACATCCACGTGGAGCCCTACGAAAAGGATGTGATCTATCGCTTTCGCATCAACGGGGTGATGAAAGAAATCCTAAGACAACCCATCCGCACCCATGCGGCCGTGAGTTCCCGTATCAAGGTCATGGCCAAACTCGATATCGCCGAAAAACGCCTCCCCCAAGACGGTCGTATCAAGGTCAAAATAGCGGGTAAAGATATCGACATACGTCTTTCCACCGTCCCCGTCCAAACGGGAGAGAGGATCGTCATGAGGGTTCTCGAAAAGGATCAAAGCATCCTGAGTTTAGGGAAGCTCGGTTTCACGGGGCAAACCCTAGAGAAAATGGACGACCTGGCCAATCTCAAACACGGGGTCTTTTACGTTTCAGGCCCTACGGGCCATGGAAAAACCACCACCCTCTTCGCCATGCTCGATCGCATCAACGACCCCAGCCGCATGATCATCACCGTGGAAGACCCGGTGGAATACGAAATCCAGGGCATCAGCCAAATCCAAGTCAACCACAAAATCGATTTGAGTTTTGCCAAGGCCTTGCGAAGTATCCTCAGACAAAACCCGGACGTCATCATGGTAGGAGAGACCCGGGATCTCGAAACGGCCGAAATGGCCATCAATGCATCCCTTACGGGTCACATGGTTTTTTCCACCATCCACACCAACGACGCCCCCTCCTGCCCCACTCGCCTCATCGATATGGGGGTTCAACCCTTCCTCATCTCCTCAGCCCTCGCCGCGGTTTTGGCCCAAAGGTTGATCCGAACCCTTTGTCCCGAGTGTAAGGAGGAATACGATCCTCCCAAATTTGAATTGGATCTTTTCGATATCGAGACCCTTCCCCCCAAGTCCCGCCTCTACAAGGCCCGAGGCTGCGCCCAATGTGCGATGACCGGCTACGGGGGCCGAACCTCCGTGAGTGAACTCATGATCCTCAATGATGAAATACGAAAACTCATTCTCGACAAGGCCGACTCCGGAAGCATCAAAAAGGCCGCCATCCAGGCGGGGATGGCCTCTCTTTTGGAAAATGCCAAAAAGAAGATCTTTTTGGGTATCACCACTTTCGATGAGGTCAATAGGGCCATCAATGCGGAATTTGAAGGGCAATAGGGGTCACTTTTTTGGAGACTCCACTCGTTTATTTAAAGTGAATTTTAGTTTTCTAGGGAGTTCCCGACGATTACCCTGGGTCAATTATTTCGGTAGCTTTGCTGTGCGACAAGTCGTCCACGGAGCTATGCTCCGAGAACGACAATCCGCCGGATTCACGTTGACAATGCAAAGCGATATGAACAGAATACCGCCCCTTATGGGGCCTTTGGGGGCCCCGGGGCGGCAAAATGCCCTCAGCAGAGTTTTCAAAAGTGAATTGACGATGCGACGTGGACAAATTTAAGCGTCACGGCAATGACGGCCGAAAAGAGTGGGGTCATCGGAAATCACCCCCACCCAAATCCATGGACCTTAAAATTCATTTTACAAAGCAGGTAAAACTCACTACTCTCACCCCATCATGAGCACGGTGGGGGGATCGGGTTTGGAAAAGATTCAGGATGCCGAAAGAAGCCCCCCCGCTATCGTCGCTCTCAAATTGGCCGCCGTCGTCTTTCTCTTTTTCGTCTTTCTCGTAGGGGTCAACGCCCTTTCCTCTTCCTTTAAAATGATGGGCGCAGGCTTCGCCCAGACACTCTTTAACGTCTCCTCCAATCCTATCATCGCCCTTTTTTCGGGGATGTTGGCCACGGCCATCATCCAAAGCTCTTCTACAACCACGTCCATTATCGTAGGCCTTTGCTCCAGCGGGGCCCTCAGCATCGGGGGGGCCGTCCCCATGATTATGGGGGCCAATCTCGGAACCTCCGTCACCAATACTCTGGCCTCCTTGGGGCATCTTAGAGACAGGAAAAATTTTGCCACGACCTTTAGTGCGGCCACGGTCCACGACATTTTCAATATCCTCTCCGTGGCCGTTCTTCTTCCCTTCGAGATGGCCACGGGATTTATCGAAAAATTGGCCACCATCTTGGGGCAAGGTCTCTACGGGGTCTTTTCCAGCGTCAAGTTTAGCTCCCCCATCAAGACCCTTCTCAAACCCGTGGTCAAAGGGCTGAAAAGTTTTGTGGAGGAGATCATGGGACTGGAAAACATGACGGGTGGGGCGGCTTTGGCCTTGATCTCGGCCTCTATTATCATGATCTCTTTGGCCTTCGTGGTGAAAATTATGAAGGGCCTTGCGGAGTCCCACAAAACCGACATCATGGAAAATCTCCTCTCGGCCAGATCCTATGTTTCCATTCTCGTAGGCGCGGTCATCACCTTTTCCGTCCAGTCGAGTTCCATCACCACCTCTCTTATGATTCCCATGGCCGGAGCGAGAATTCTCTCCTTGAAATCGATCTTTCCCATCACCGTCGGGGCCAATATAGGGACCACGACCACCGCCATCATCGCCTCCCTTTCCGGAAATGTGGCGGGCCTTATCATCGCCCTCGTCCACTTCATCTTCAATTGTTTGGGAATGTTGATCTGGTATTCCATAAAGCCCCTAAGACGGGTTCCCCTCTACCTGGCAGAAAAACTGGGAGAGGTCTGTGCCCAAAAAAGAATCTTGGGCGTGGCCTATATCGCCATCGTCTTTTTCGTTCTTCCCCTAGGGCTGATCGCCCTATAAGCGATCGCCAAAATCGAATACACAGACAAAACCCGTTCCCTGGCGATAGACCTTTTGGGCCGTGGCGTATTCTTCCAGATCGGCTTGGGATAGACCCTTTTGGCGATCGCTTTCCACCCAGAGTTTCCCACAAAAAGGACTGCGGGCAAGAGTTTTGAAGAGGCGGCGGTAGAGTTCGTGCTTTGGGTAGGGAGGGGCAAAAAAGAGGAGGTGGTCCGCACACTCGCCGCCCCATCCGGGCCAATGGAAACAATCGGCGCAAACGGCCCTCAAGGGACGATCCTCATGGAAATAATTCTCCTTAAAACGGGCCAGATTTTCCAAGAGGAGGCGATAATGCCTTGGGTTTTTTTCGTAAAATAAAACGGAAGAGGCCCCTCGGGAATAGGCCTCAAGCCCCACGGCACCCGTGCCCGCACAAAGATCCACAAAATGGACTCCTCCGAGAGGTCCTGCAGCATCGAAAGGTCTTCGCTTGAGACCCTGGGACATGGGACGAATCCCCGCATCCCGTGGGGCCTTGAGACCGAGGCCTTTGGCCTCGCCCCCCAAAATTTTGATCCCCATTCCATCTCCTCAATCGGCTTCACAATGGGAAGGGCCGATGCTAGCATGGGCGCGATGATCGTCAAAGACGAAAGAGGTTTGATGGAGGTGGACGGGTACCCCCTGACCGATTTGGCCCGGGAATGGGGCACTCCCCTCTACGTCTATTCCAAAAGGCAAATCGAAGCGGATGCCACCCGGCTCAAGAAAGCCCTAGGAGCCCATTTCGATCGCTTCCATATCTCCTACGCCCTCAAGGCCAATAGCAACCCCCATATCGTCAAAATTCTAAAAGACCTAGGGCTTGGGGCCGATTGCTCCTCTCCCGCCGAGGCCCTCCTCGCTGCCCGCATGGGTTTTCCCACGGAAAAGTCCATCTACACGGGAAATTTTGAGTCCCCCCAAGACCTCAAAGTCCCTCTGAAAAACCGCATGACCATAAACCTCGACGATCACGCTCGGGCCCAAAACCCCTTCGAGGATTCGCCCCTTCCCCCCGTCCTCTCCTTTCGCATCAACCCGGGCATCGGGCGGGGAGGTTTTGAGGGGATCATCACCGGGGGGGCCGATGCCAAATTTGGCATTCCCTACGAAAAATGCGGCGAAGCCTACGCCTGGGCCAAGTCCTTGGGGATCGATCGATTTGGCATCCACATGATGACGGGCTCCAATATCTTAAACCCCTTTTATTTTGCGGAAATCACGGGAAAGCTCCTCTCCATCATCGAAACCCATCTTTGCCCCCTGGGGATAGAACTGGAGTTTATCAATATCGGCGGAGGCCTGGGCCTGCCCTACTCTCCCGAAGAAAAGGAGTTGGACGTGGAAGAGGTCTTTAGGCTCGTCGCCGATGTCTTCCACCCCAAAGTCGAGCGCCTCTCCATCGGACACCCCGCCTTGGCCATCGAACCCGGACGCTACCTCGTGGGGCGGGCAGGCCTTCTTCTATCCACCGTCACCCACGTCAAGGAAAGCTACCGCACCTATATGGGACTGGATTCGGGGATGAATACACTTTTGCGCCCCTCCCTCTATGGGGCCTATCACCCCATTCACCTGGACGGCAAATCCCAAACGAACGCCGTCTCCCCTTATTGGGTCTGCGGGCAGGTTTGCGAAAACTCCGACCTCCATCCCAAGGCCCGCGACCTGGAGACTCCGACCCCCGGCGATCTGGCCGTCATGGAATACGCCGGGGCCTACGGATTCGCCATGAGCAGCCACTACAACGGTCGCCCAAGACCTGCGGAAGTACTCATCACCGAAGACGGCCCGGAGCTTATTCGAGAGAGGGAGGAGGATGGGGACATCTTCCTCAGGGTTCCCCATTTTTCCCTAAACGCCGAGGGCCCAAAATGATAAACGACTGGACGCCTT
>JAPONP010000037.1 GCA_026713835.1 Bacteriovoracales bacterium | reverse complement strand
GGTTCTTTCCACCCGAACCCGCTTTCTTTTTTTCAAAGCGTCCCTCGACCAATCGAGCAACTCCTTTTGGTCGATTTTCCCTTGCTTTCCGTCCACAAATCTTTGGATCGTCTCCCTCTGGGTCACGGCACCGACACTCTCCCACGCCTCAACTTCTGTAATGGGGTTGACGAGCTTTCCCTCCTCTAGTCCCTCTATCAGCCTTATAAGCCCCTCGTCTCCCACCGTTTGACGCTCCATCAGTTCGCCGAGAAAACCTTTGAGATCGTCCGTGGCGTCCCTTTTTTGCAACAATTTGGAACAATCCTCACCACTCCCGGCATGAGCTATGGGAAAAAGAGCAAAAATCAAGAGCATGGAAAAGACTTTTAAACGGGAATGGGTTCTTATCGTCGTCATCGACCTTTCATATCACAAGACGTCCCTAGGACAAACGAACCACAAAAAACCGTGACATTTTTTCACGCCACCATTATGCATCGAAAATGTTGAAATCATTGGGTTTTTGAATGAGAAAACACAAAGGGCGATTTTTTTGCTATAATTTGAGTGACGATACCCCAATGGCAAGGAGGCCTCTGTGGGAAAACAAATCACCGATAAAGTTGGCGTGCGATCCGCTCTTCCTCTTCGTTTTTTCCTCTTCGTTTTCCTCTTCGCACTCACTTCCTTTGAGACGGTCTTAGGCCTTGAAGAGCAAGTGGATCGCTTTGACTACAAGACCCAAGAGTTTAAAAACGATCGCATTGAGTTTAAGCTCAGAACCAACTCCTACAAGGTCACCTTCGCCCCCGGAGATTATTCTCTCGGAACCACCATGTATGCGGAGTACACGACGAACAGTATCGAGGAGCTAGAAGACTATGCCATCGTTCAATACATTAGGGGATGCCAGTTTTACAGCACACTCGAGGGCAAAAAGACCAAAAAATCCTTTGATATTTCCAGGCATTATTGGAATGAGATCATCAAATTTATCCATTTGGACTGGGTGGTGGATTCCATCGACGACGATCCCATGTATCGAAACGGTCCCGTAGAAAATCGCCATGGTTATTATTGGTGGAACGAAAAGCCCCTGGATTATCCGAAGGCCACCCAACACTATGTGATCGAGCGGGCCCCCCAAAATTCAAGACTCTATGTGAGCGATCTTCCGGGAAGCGCTTTTGCGGCCAACGGATCGGCCAAAAATATCGCTTTAGAATTTAAAACCTGTTTGATCGAGACCCATAAAGTGCCAAGAACAGGGGCCCCGGACTTGGACTTGAGGGACGAGACCATCAAATGTTTTTCCTGGGAAAGTTTTTTTGTGTTTAACCATAAAAAAGGCATTTTTCATTCGAGGAAGGGCAGGATTCAAAAGATCTGCCGGGAAAAAAAGAAAAAATTTAAGCGGCCGGAGTACTAATAACGTTTGATCTGAACCATAAAGGCCCCGATGAGAAGCATCCCGCCCCCCACGAGTTGAAGGGGATGAACGGACAGATCCAAAAAGACCCAATTAAAAAAGACCGCGGCCAAAGGGAAAAATAATTCCCCGAGAGTGCAGACCTTGGCCGAAACGAGACGAAGACCACGGTAATAAAAATAAATCCCAAAAAGTCCCGAGACTGCTGCCATGAGAGAGATTTGAAAGAAGTGGGGAGAGGAAATGGCGAAGGAATGTCCCTTCCCCAGCATCAAAGGAGTAAGGACGGCCAAGGCCACGATATAGCGCCCCTGCATGATTTGAGTCGTCCCGTAACCGGCCAACGTCAATTTTTTCCCAAAAACCGTGGAGGCCCCCCAGCCCACCACAGCCGCCAAGGCATAGAGATAACCCTTGAGGGAACCCTCTTCAAAGAGGGTGTCCCCAAGACCCTGTGAGGACGAAGCGGATAACCCCCAGATTTTTTCGAGATCGTGAAAACTGATCAAGAAGGCCCCCGCCAGACACACCAAGGCCCAAAGGATAAATTCTTTTGAGATGGGCTCTCTCAAAAACCATCCGGCCAAAAGGATAGCCACGAGGGGTTGCAATTTTTGAAGGAGGATCACGAGGGAGGGGTTGATGAGGGAGAAGGCCCTGGTGTAACAAACCGTGGCCAAGGCCGCTCCTCCCGCTCCGATCACGAGAAAATAGAAGAGGTGGCGAGAGGGGCGAAGGGGAAGGGTCAAAAAACTTTTCCAGGGAAGCCCTCGCTCGGAAGAAAAAGAGGAGAGAGGGACAAAGACCAGGGTCAAAATGAGATGTTCGTAAAAGACGATGGTTTCCGCATGGATTTTTCCCGATGAGAGAAGGGGATAGCGAAGAAGACCGTCGGAGCCCCAAAAGAAGGCCGCTACCATGATAAAAAATAGACCCTTCAATGCAGATGCCTCCTTTGTGCCGTTTGACATGAAAGATGATGATTTTGGCCTTCAAACATCATCCATTCTGTGCTAGAGTGGTGTTCGGGGGATTCTAGTCACTGGGTCACGCTGAGTCAATTTGAGATTTTCGTGAAGATTTACCTCCACCAAACCCACCATAGCATAGCCGATCTCGACGGCATTTTCAGCTATTTAGAGGAGCAAATGGGCCCCCAAAAAAGCCCGGGCCTCCACCTCTTCCCGGAAGGTCAACTGGTCGGCTATCCCCTCCAAGACCTCTATCTCGACCCCTCTTTTATAGGGAGTTTTCACAAGGCCCTGGAAAAATTCAACGCCTTTTCCACAAGCATGGAAAGGGAAAAAGAGGGCGAAGAGGAGACCCTTTTTCTTCTGGGAGGGCCCGAGTACGAATACTCTTCTCGGAGCACCCCTCGGGGAATCCCCCAAAACATTTACAATAGCATCTATGCCGTCTCCCCGGGACATCCCTTAAAACCGATCTATCGAAAACAACTTCTTCCGGGATACGATATCTTCGACGAGCCCAAATACTTCACCCCGGGAACGGAAAACAAAGTCCTTTCCTTTCGAGGGAAAAAATTGGCCCTTCTCATCTGCGAGGATATGTGGTCGTCTCCCTCCTCTCCCTGCGACCCCGTCTCTCTCCTCGGGGAAGAGGGGGCCCCCTTGGATCTCATCGTCAACCTAAGTGCCTCCCCCTTCCATTTGGAAAAAGATCACATGAGAACCGAGAGGGCCAAAGAAGTTTGCCATCATTTGAGGGCCCCTCTTGCCTACGTGAATAGGGTGGGAGGAGAAGACGGGATTCTTTTCGACGGAGGAAGTTTTGTGGCCCACGAAAATGGGATTTTGGCCAAGGCCCCCTTCTTTGAAAAAAACGTCTTGGTGTGGGAGATGCCCTCCTCTCCCAAAAAAGAAAACGTTTCCCCGCCCAAAGTACCCAAGGCCCGCCCCCGAAAGGGGGCTTGGGAATCCCTTTTTCACTTCAGACTCGACGATCGGAATCCTCCCCAAATAAGGCCTTTAAATCGGGATGACTTGGACTTGGCCTTGGCCGCCATTCAATTCGGCCTTCGAGAATATGCGGACAAAAACGGATTTCAAAAATTTCTCGTGGCCCTTTCCGGAGGACTCGATTCGGCCCTCGTCCTCACCTTGACCAAACTCGCCCTGGCACCGGGCCTTACCCTCGAGGCCCTCTCCATGCCCGGAAATTTTACATCCCCCAAGAGTAACGAACTCACTCGCTCCCTCTGTGAAAAACTCGAAGTTCCCTGCCGATTTCTTCCCATCAAGTTTCTCCACGCCTCCTCCCGCCAGGCCTTCCTCTCCGCTTTCGACTCTCCCCTGGAGGGCATTGCCGACGAGAACATCCAAAGTCGCCTGCGGGCCCTTTTTCTCTACGCCAGGTCCAACCAAGATGGGGCCATGGTGGTCAACACGTCCAATAAATCCGAACTCTCCGTGGGTTACTCCACCCAATACGGCGACGGAGTGGGGGCCGTCAGCCCCTTGGGGGATCTCTACAAGAGCGAAGTCTATCAACTGGCCCACCACATAAACGATCGCTACGGGTCTCTTATCGACCCCGAAATCCTAGGCCGCCCTCCGAGCGCAGAACTGCGCCCGGGACAAAAGGACTCGGACAGCCTTCCGGAATACCCCGTCTTGGACGCCATTCTCGAAGGTCTTACGAGCTACGGTCTTTCCGTGAGCGATCTCGTCGAGAGAGGGCATAGGCGAGAAGACGTGGAAAAGGTCAGACGCCTCCAATCCCTATCGGAGTTTAAAAGGTCATCCTTTTGCCCCGTCATCAAATTGAAGTTTAAATCCTATGGGTTCGGGCATCGAGTCCCCATATCGAAGAAACTGTGATGATCGACCTAAGGGATATTTCGATCCGATACGGTGAGCGTTCCATCTTCAAAGGCTTCTCCCAAACATTTTCCAAAGGAAAAATTCATATCCTTTTAGGCCCAAGTGGCTGTGGAAAAACATCACTTCTCAAGGCCATGAGCGGGCTATTGAAACCCGAGATTGGTCGCATCTTTTTAAATGGAAAAGATATCGACACCATCCATGGAAAGGAAAAGATCAAATACTTTGCCCTCATGTTTCAAAATCCTTGTCTGCTTCCCCATATAAGGGCCAAAGATAACATTTTATTTCCGGGAAAGATCATTCGCTTGGCCCCTAAGGACCTCAAAGATCGGCTCACCAGGCTTTGCCAAATGGTTCGATTGGAAGAACACCATCTGAACAAATACCCGGCCCAATTGAGCGGGGGAGAAAGACAACGGGTGTCTCTTATGAGAAGTCTCCTTCTTTCCCCTCCCATCATCTTTATGGACGAGCCCTTGAGTGCCCTTGATCCTCTGGTTCGCCACGCTCTTTTGGTGGACCTGAAAAAGGTCTTTAAGAAGTTAGGGCATACGATAGTTCTCGTCACCCACGATCTGAGGGAAGCCTCCTACCTGGGAGATCATATCTATCTCATCCAAGAGGGAAAAATCGTCCAAGACGGAACATTTTCCGATCTCTACCAAAATCCAAAGACCGAGTTCACCAAAAGATTCATCACCTCACAAATGCCGGGAACCCATGACTAAAATCTTCGTCCGAATCACTTTTCTCACCACTTGCCTCACCGTTTTTTCGGCCACGGCCCAAACGATTCGAGTCGGCTCAAAGCCCTTTACGGAATCCAATATCCTGGCCGAAATCATGGCCCAAATTCTCATAAGAGATGGTGTTGAAATCGAACGAAAATACAATATGGGGGGAACGGGCATCATCTACCGTTCTCTTAAAGAAGGGCTTATCGACCTCTATCCCGAATACACGGGAACCCTTGCAAAGGTCATCCTCAAACTCAAAGGAGACGATCACGATTGGAACTCTATACAAAAGGAGTTGAATCGAAGAGGCCTTGTTATGTCGAGGCCCTTTGGTTTTAACAATACCTATGTCCTCGCCGCAAGAAAAGAAACGGCCAAGCGTTATGGCCTTGATCGCCTCTCGGATCTCGGAAGCCTTTCCGGGCTTTCCGTGGCCTTCGACCCGGAGTTCACCAGTCGCCGGGATGGGGCCCTCGCCCTTTTCGACACCTATCGGTTGAGTTTCAAGGATCAACAGGTTATGGAGCATACCTTGCTCTACGAAGCCATCGCCCACAAAAAGGTGGACCTCATCGATGCCTACTCTACGGACCCTAAAATTCGCACCTTGGATCTCAAAATCCTAGAAGATGATCGAGGCGCCTTTCCAGCCTATCTCGGAGTCATCTTAACAACTCGGCGATTTATCAAAAAATACCCCAAGCTCTGGCGGTCTCTTACAAATCTGGAATCCAAGATAACAAACGATATCATTACCGATCTCAACTCAAAGGTGGAAATCCATCGATACACCTACGATTCCGTGGCCCGTCTCTACCTGGAAGAAAAGACGGTGGCCAAATCCCAATACGATCATCACTTGGAAAAAATTCCCCTCTATCTCTTCGAGCATTTGCAATTATCCCTCATCCCCCTCCTGGCCTCCGCTCTCGTGGGTATCGCTCTTGGGATCATGGGAACATTTCACCGATGGGTGGCCCAATTCATCCTCCTTAGCTCAGGGCTTTTGCAAACCATCCCCTCTTTGGCCTTGCTTTGCCTTCTCATTCCCCTCGTGGGCATCGGGGCCCCTGCAGCCTACTTTGCCATCTTTGCCTACGGGATTTTGCCCATCACCCGAAATACCTTCTTGGGCCTTTCCTCCATCCCCAACGACCTGATGGACTATTCCCGCTCCATCGGCCTGAGTCGTATGGAACAATTGAGGTTTATTCAACTTCCCTTGGCCCAAAAAGCCATTTTGGCGGGTCTAAAGACCAGTTCCGTTATCAACGTAGGGAATGCCACCTTGGCGGCCTTTATCGGAGGAGGAGGGCTCGGGGTCGTCATCGTCACGGGGCTCACCCTAAACGATCAGTCCCTCATTCTTTTGGGGGCCTTTAGCGCCTCTTTCTTGGCCCTTATCTTCCATTTTGCCTTTGAAATATTGGATCGAATCCTCACAATAAGATCACCCGGGGCATAAAATCCCGTTTACTTTTTCTTTGAGGTTTTTTTGGAGGAGGAGACTTTTTTCTTAGAAACCTTCTTCTTTCGGCCTGTCTTTTTCGTCTTGGCCTTTTTCCCCTTCGCCTTCTTCGTCGTCTTCGTCTTGAGTAGGGCCTTAAGGCCCTTTTGGAACCGAAGCATCTCTCGTTTTTGTTCATTCAAAAAGGATTTGACCTTTTTGACTTCGCTGGAGACGGCCCGATTGATGAGCCTTTCTATCTTGTCGAGATTGATTTCCCTTTTTTGGCCGTCGATAAAGGTTTTTATCTTCTTGAGTTCGGATTGAAGTCCCTTATCGATGAGCCTTTCTATCTTTTTTTGGTAGAGATCAAAGGAGTCTTTTCCCACCAAAGAAGAGATTTCTTTTTGGAGTTTGGCGAGAATCTTTTGAATATCCCTATTCGATTTGGCCATTTATGGCTTCCTTCTATATCCCTAGATCTCTAAAGTCACCGGAAGTGGGGACGGCCCACCGGGATCGCTCCCCGATCCACGGGCATGAGCCGTCCATTCGGTTCATCCAGAGCTTCGTCCTAGAGTACATCCATATAAGAGCGTTTGACCAAGGACTTTGTGGCAGCGCTTTTATCGTGGTTGCGACCGTGACCGCCGTGACCGTGACCGTGACCGCCGTGGTGATGACCACCGTGATGGTGACCGCCAAACTTATGCTTGTACTTTTCAGCTTTGCACGCCACCATGGCGATACGTTGTTCGACATCTAAAATGCCAAAGAGAACCTCCAATTTGGCCTCCATTTTGATCTGTTTTAAGGCCACGATTCCTTCAACCAAATCCTCAAAAGCGGCCTTGGCTTCGTACTTGGCCCCTTGGGGATCGACCAGGGTCTGCCTAAAGTTTCGGTAAAGGGAATGAACCACATCCTTATGGAGTCCGATAGATTTTTTGGCCCCCATAAAAACTTTCTTGGCCGCCGCTCTTTGAGCGTCATTGGCATCGATGGAATCCAAACATTTTGCGCCCTCGTGATGGTTTCGCGAACCGTCCCCTTGCTCTTGTGTTTCGGCAAAAACCGGGGATGTGACTAATAGCATCGAAAAAATTAAACCTTTCATTTTGATACCCTCCTTGAATGGACTTTGTTTAATCTTGTGGAATAGCTACCCATTGTACCACTTACTTCAATTCGTTCAAGAAATAAAAATCGGCAGATATCTCACATTTTCTTACACGAACCCTAGGCCTTTCGCCCAAAACAAACCCTCTTTTTTCTTGACCTTTTTCCTCCACTTCTATTACAATTTCTCCACTCTTTTGGGCCAACCCAAAACGACGAACGGAGGGCATCATGAATCACCTTTTTATCACCGTGGCACTGCTTTTTTCAACGATGTCTTTTCTGTCTTTTGCGGCGTTCGCCCAAATGGACTACTACCCCTCCAATCAAAACTTTTTGATGGCCATGACTTTGGACGACTCATGGGGTGTGCGCTCCCAGCAAGGCCAAAAAAGAAGTCATAAGGATCTTTCGATCCGGCTCAAGGAAAAGGTGGCCCAAATCATGGAGGACCAAGGATTTGCGGGATTTCGCAACCAATACGAAACGCTCCTCGCGGATGAAGAGGATGGCTTTGGGGTCGTCTTGGTGGAAGTTCCCGAGATGTCCGATATCGAACAGACCATCGATGAAATGTGGAGCTACGAGGACGTTCTTTGGGCCTATCCCAATTTCATTTATTTTGGAGACTATAGGGAAAGTCTCTCCCAAGACCCCTACCTGGAATACCAAAAGCACCTCCCCCAAATCTTTGCTCCGAATGCCTGGAAGGTCGGTCGGGGTGAAGCCGATATCGTGGTGGCCGTCACGGACAATGGTTTCGATCTCCACCACGAGGATATGCAGGGAACCTATTACAGAAATCCCCACGAAATCCCGGACAATGGAAGAGACGACGACGGAAACGGTTATATAGATGACGTTTATGGCTGGAATTTCAACGCCCATAATAACGATATCTTCCCTTCCCCCGGGCGAGGAGAAGGGCATGGAACCCATATTGCGGGGATCATCGCGGCGGACACGTTCAACGAGGTGGGGGTTGCGGGAGTGGCCCCGAATGTTCAGGTGATGCCTCTCAAATGGACCGGGGAGAACCCGTGGACTTCGGCCATCATTTTTGAAACCTACGCCTATGCGGCCAAACAAGGGGCCCGCATCATCTCCACCAGTTACAATGTGGACTTTCATGTGGACGATCCCACCTATATCCAGGCCCTCCATTTCGCCAACGATAAGGGGATATTGGTTTTCAACTCCGCCGGCAACTCGGGGACCTTCAACCCTCCACGAAGCGGCCTGGATCAAATCCTTCTCGTGGGTTCCGTGAAAGCCGGAGAGATCGGCGTGGGGGAAACGGATCGAAGAAGTCATTTTTCCAATTACGGAGACGGCATCGATATCAGTGCCCCCGGAGAATTCATCCTAAGCACCCATCCCGGAGACAGGTACACGGAGGAAAGGGGAACCTCCCAGGCCGCTCCCATCGCCGCAGCCGTTGCGGCCTTGATTTGGTCCCATGACCCCACCCTGACGGCCTCACAAGTGGCCCATAAACTGCTCACCACTTGCGATCCTCTCCACGAGACCAACCCGGAGGACTATTTTTATATGGGGGCCGGTCGTCCCAACGCCTATGCGGCCCTAGAGGATTCCGTTCGTCCCCTTCGCATGGAGGTGGGGGAGTTGGGCCACGGGATGGAGGTGGAGGGACGAGACCTTAGGGAATTGACCGTCAAATTCTACGGAGTCGCCCAAAAATTCAACCGCCCCTTTTCCCTGATTTCGGCCGGAGAGGACGGAGTTTTGGACACCCATGATGACCGAGAGGTCGCCCTTAGCTACACGGAACACGTCCTTTACGGAACCAACTATAAAAAGATCCGCTTTCCCCTTCCCCTCCGGGGACAGTATCGGTTCACCATTTGGGCCGATGCCGTGGCCGACCCCTTTGGGCAGGCCCTCGACGGAGACGGGGACGGGATTCCGGGAGGGGATTACGTCTTGGATTTTTCCGCTTTTTAAGCCCACTGCTCACCCACAACGGCCCACCCCTTTTGGACACTCACACCGTGGACACGCCCTAGTTTTTTATCACTCCGCTCCCTTCAGTTTGTGCAGGTGCTTTTGTAGTCTTTTGCCAAATTGTATCGTCCGCTAAAAAAGGTTCCAACTGTTGCTCAAGACATTGTTGTAATATCATATGTCCTGAAATAATGGGAGACATCCCCAAACCTTTCCTATGGGCCTTTCTTTTAGGGCCAAAACCTCCAACATCTCTATAAAGTAGAGACTCTAATGACGGGGGGCCAGGGAAACCACCACCCTGTACACCACTAAGCACCCTGGTAGATTGATATTGAGAAAAAAGAGAAGACATTTTTTGATTGAGATCATTTTTAAAACAAGACTCTGCTTCAGGATTTTTTTGAAAAAAATCCTGAATATCTTTGCAAAGATTTAAATAAAAATTTGTGGTATATGTTGTTTCTCCTCCCACTTTAGGTTCGGTTAGATAGACATTTTGAGATTCTACCGGAGTACATTGATTATTTTTGATTTCAAACTTAACAATACCATGAGAGAGAGTTGCAAAAGGAGGAGAATTAAGAGTTTGGCCTCTTTGTGACACAACTTTTTGATATTGGGTATGTATCTTCTTGAGATCGGCACTTGATAAGTTTTGATCATTTCTTATCTCAACTATATTCCCTTTATCATCTCGCTGAATAATGGCCTTAACTTGTTTCATTCTCGTAGTCGCATTAGAAGCGTCAAAGAAAGGCGCTTCATAAGTTATAACATCCTGTTTTTTGGCCTTATCGTATTTATAAGAAATAACACCGCTGAGAGGTTCTACTTTTCCGTTTTCTTTCAAGGTAAAGGGTACATTAGGCATAATTCTTCCGAAACCGGTAATGCTGAATGAATTGCCATGAAAGTCGTGAACTGGATTAACAAAATTTGCACATTTTGAATAATCGACCTTCGAAAAAGCAACTCCACATACCAAGAGACACTAAAGTGAAATGACGAAAGATAGCGATACTTTTTTCATAGAAACTCCAATGAAAGAACTCTTATCAAGCTAAGGGCCCTCGTTAATAAAATGGATATTTTTCCTTTTTGTTCAATTTTAGCATTGTCTTTGGGGTACTGCCTGCAATCCAAATAGGCGAGGTTGTCGGGAGGGATTTTTAAAATGCTTCTGTAAGGCTTTGACGCCCCCCCCCAGGGAGCCAGAGGAAACTGAAAAAGAGAGATCTAAACAGATTTTTCATTTTAATGCCCGGACGATTCATATAACTATTGTTGCCGAAAGGACGATTTGAGTCAACCGTCCTAGATTCTGACCACAACCCACCCCTTTTGGACACTCACACCGTGGACACCTGAAAGCCGTTCACATTGCCGGTGCGACTCTTATGATTTTCGACACTTATCCCATTCCAACAAAAAGCATAAGCCCAATCCATGCCGCCCCTTTGGATCTATTGGGAGCCCCAGGGCGGCAAAATGCCCTCGCCAAAGTTTTCAAAACTATATTGACAATGCGACGTGGACGGTACGTTGCAAACTTTATTTTTTGATGGAATGTTTTTGGGCGATCTCTCTGACTTGCTCTTCCGTCAATCGGGTGAATCGGCAGATCATTCGGATATCTGCTCCCTCCTTGAGCATATTCAATACGATCTCTTCGCTCTTCTTTTGAAGTCCTTTTTCAAGTCCTTTCTGAAGTCCCTTTTCAAGCCC
>JAPONP010000036.1 GCA_026713835.1 Bacteriovoracales bacterium | reverse complement strand
TTTAAGCAAAAAATGCCCTCAACGTGCCACAAGCACGCCTTCAGACATTTTTTGCTTTCATCCTTGCCGGGCACAATCTCGCTCGCTTTCATCACGAAGGTGGTTTTGGGATAGGCTCTAAGATATCACCCGGAGGGTTTAAGGGGAAAGCCCCCTTTTTCCAAAGCGGCGACGACGCTCCGTTCACATCCTTTGACGGTCGCCGAATCCAAAGTCCCCTTGGGGTCAAAAAAGGTGGCCCTCAAGGTCACGCATTTCATCTGCCCCTTGGGGACAAAAACATCCACTATTTTGACCTGAACGAGTTCTTTGAGCTTGAGCTTTTGAAGGGGGCCTATAACGTCCCCAACGGGGGTTTGGGGTTCGCAGACGACCGTGCAATCAAAAACCGATGAGGGATATTTGGGAAGAGGGCGGTAGTTGATTTTGGCCGGCCATCGCCTGCCCTCCACCCCCTGCAAGTCGATCACGGCCACACAGAGATGCCCTTTGATCTTAAATTCTCTTTGCATCAAGGGATGGATGGAAAAGACGGCCCCGGCCTTTTGCCCCATCACTTTAATGGGTTGGTACTCGTAGGGATGGCATCCGGGCCATTCTTTGGGGATGACGGGATTGCGCCCCTTCTCCTCTCCCCCGAGGACGGCCGGGATATTGAGATAGCGCAAGAGATTTTCCACTTCACCCAGCATCTCTTGAAAACGCCCCCCCTTCTGATCGAAAAAGGCCAAGGCCGCCTGGGTATGCTCCACGGCAAATTCCTCTCGGCCCGGAAGATAGACCCGACCGATCTCAAAAAACTGAAATCGATGATAGGATTTTTGATTGAGGGACGACACGCTCAAAAGGGAGGGCACGAGAGAGGGCCTCATTCGGTCATGGTCTTTCGATAGGGGATTGAGGAGGGTGAGTTTTTCCCCAAGGTCGGGCCATCGGCACTTTTCAAGGAGGGTTTTTCCCACCAAAGGGTAGGTCATCACCTCCAAACAACGCCCCTTCAAAAAGAGATAATCTTGAATCCTTCGATGCATCGCCTTTTCCGGGCGAAGGGCATGGGGCCTCATATCCGCACGGGGGGCCGCAGGATCAATGCGACCATAGCCCACGATTCGCCCCACTTCTTCCACGATATCCGCCTCACATTCCACATCCTTGTTGGCCCGAAAGCTCGGCACCTCTATAGAGAGGGCCCCCGACCCCTTGACGTTCACCACAAAACCCAAAGACTCCAAAAGGGTGGTGAGAAAGGATGTCGAAAGGGCGAGACCCAACTGGGCGTTTATCCTCTCGACACAAGTGGAGATCGTCACCTTCTCACTTGCGTTCAAATCCACCCCGTCATAGACGGGGGCCCCTAGGACTTTGGCCTTGGGGTTGAACCGAAGAACGAGTTCCAAAATTCTAAGGAGTGTGCGATAGCAAAGATTTCCGTCCAAGGATTTTTCATAGCGCTGGGAGGATTCCGTTCGAAGCCCAAGGCGAGTGCAGGTTTGTCTAATCAAAGAGGGTTTCCAATTGGCCGCTTCGATTAAGAGGTTCTTGGTCTTTTCCTCAACACTACTCCCAAGCCCTCCCATGATCCCCCCTATGACCAAGGGATTTTTCTCATCGCAAATCACCGTATCCGTCTCCACCAAAGGCCTTTCCACCTCATCAAGGGTGGTGAAATTCTCCTTTTTTCCCAGAGGGGCGATGGTAAGGGAGTCCCCTGCGATCTTGTCCCTATCGAAGATATGGTTGGGCATCCCCAACTCCAACATAACGTAATTGGAAATATCCACGATGGAGTTGATGGGCCTCATCCCACAGGCCAAAAGACGGGTTTGCATCCACGCAGGAGACTCTGTTACCTCCACCCCATCCACGGCCAAGGCCCAATAGGAAAGACACGCTCCCTGCGAATCCACGTTGAGACGAAGGGGGGAAGGGGAGGAGGTGAAGTGCTTTTCGAGAGGGCCCTTCCACTTCTCGTCGAAAGGGTCTTTCAGGGGAACTTCCCAGATGGCCGAAAATTCCCGGGCAAAGCCAAAATGCCCCCAAAGGTCGGGTCTGTGGGTCAGGGACTTATTGTCGATATCCAAGACCACATCCTCTTCCAGGGATAAAAAATCCAAAAGGCATTGCCCCAAGGGGGCGTGATCGGCGAGTTCCATGAGCCCCGAAGACTCTTCCCCCAGACCCAACTCCGCTTCGGAGCAAAGCATTCCGCGAGAAACCACTCCCCGAATCTTTTTGGGAGTCAAGGTAAGACCGTTTGGAAACGTCGTACCCACGGGGGCGTAGGGAACTTTAAGACCCACTCTCACGTTGGGGGCCCCACAGACCACCTCAAGGGTGCCCTGCCCTTCGAGATCAAAACTTGCGAGATGAAGACGATCCGAAGAGGGATGCTTTCGTACCCCCTCGATCACAACGATCAGAATGTCTTTGAGATGGGCCCCCGGTCGGATCACATTTTCCACCTCCGCCGTGGCCAAGGTCACTCGCTCTGCCATGCTTTCGGCCTCGACTTCGGGAATATCCACAAAATCTTTGACCCAACGGGTACTGATCAGCATCTCTAATACATCCTAAATTGAGAGATAAACCTCAAATCGCCCCCGTGAATGTGGCGAATATCGTCTATTCCATACTTCATCATAACGAGGCGATCCAGTCCAAGGCCAAAGGCAAATCCATTATAGACCGAAGGATCGATCCGGCCAAAACGAAGGACGTTGGGGTGAACCATCCCGCAGGGAAGAAGTTCGACCCAACCGCTTTGCTTACAGACTCGACAGCCCTTGCCGTGGCAAACCTGGCATCGGATATCCAATTCAAAGCCCGGCTCCACAAAGGGGAAAAAGCCCGGACGAAGCCGAACCTCGGTTTCCTTGCCAAAGACCTCCGTCAAAAGGGTCTTCATAAAATAGATGAGATTGGCCACGGAGAGATCTTTATCCACCATCATCCCCTCCAACTGGTGAAAAACCATCTCGTGGGAGGCGTCCGTGCGTTCGGAGCGAAAGACCTTCCCGGGCCCTACAAATTTAAAGGGAGGCCTTTGCATCTTCATGCCTCGAATCTGAATGGTGGAGGTGTGGGTGCGAAGGAGGTGCTTTAAGTCCTTAAACCAAAACGTATCCTGCATATCCCTGGCCGGGTGATCGGCGGGGATATTGAGGGCCTCAAAATTATGGTAATCGTCTTCGATATGGGGGCCGTCCAAAATATCAAGGCCCATGGAAAGAAAAATATCCTCCACCTCCCTTTGCACCAGGGTCACGGGATGGAGCCCGGCCTCCATCAGTCCCAAATCGAAAAGACTCTCCCTATAGGTCGGATCCACGCCGGTTTTTTTCAATTTTTCATCGATTTCAAAAACCTCCAAGGCCTCCATCTTTTTGGAAAGGGCGGTCTCTATTTCCCTTTTGTATTCATTGGATTTTTGGCCCAGGGTCTTGCGCTCTTTGGGCCCCATCTCCTTGAGCCCTTTTAGGATGGAGGAGAGCTTGCCCTTTTTCCCAAGGTAAACCGATTTGAGTTCCAAGAGGTGGGTCTTGGTGGCGGCCTTTGAAAGAGAGGTCTTGAAATCGCTTTTGAGTTGTTCGAGTTCTTTGAGCATATCCATGGATTCCCAAACAAAAGTATGCATGAGAATGGGGAGAAACACCAGAGGAAGCTCCGGGGGAAAAAAAAGAAGGCCTAAAGGGGAAAAAATTTTTCTTCCCAATAGGCCTTCTTGCGTAAGAAGGGAAATTAACTGGGGGCCTAGACCTCGTGGGCCTTAGGCCTGTGATAGGGTCAAATCAAAAAAACATCAAGGTTCCAAACATACCTCCCCCAGAAGCCGCTCCCCTTCGATGATGCACTCCACATCACCGAACCCGGTGAGTTATTGCGGGCCGAACCCGCAAGGGAAACGGCCCCCGTTACGGCAATCCCAAGGCCATGGCCAAAGACTTTAGGCCGGGACTTTGTTCCCTCCCCTTTCGCTGGAGGTCACCTTTGTCACACGGGTTTAAAGAATCGCTTATCATCTTTCGTCATCTCTCCATCTAAGTTCGACTAAACTCTAAATGCAATCTAACGCAAAAAGCATTATAACACGCAAGGGCCCCTGAACGGTCTAGCCCCAAAGGAGTCATCTAAAATCAATCGGTTAGGCTTCTTTTGGCCCTGCCATTTTGATGGATTTTGACCGACTTGCCACCCTTCCTGGGCAATTTGACCCTCTTTTCCGATGACGGCTCACAATTTATTTTTGGCCCGGCGAAAAAACTCTCTCAATTCCGATCTCGAAACTTGGGCCGTTCCCTTCTTTCCCACCACGACACCTGAGGCAAAGTTGCCTATCCAAGCGGCCTCTTCCAAATCGGCCCCACAAACGAGAGAGGAGATGATGGCACTGACGGCGGTGTCCCCGGCCCCGGAAACGTCGAAGACCTCGCTGGCCACGGTGGGAATGGCCATGAGGGTTTCATCCTCTCGGTTCATCAAGGCCATACCCTCGGGTCCCAGGGTGATGATGATGGAGTCCAATTCCAATTCATTCAACAAAACCTTGGCCGTCTCGGCAAGAGTGATGGATCGATGGCCCAAGTTGGAAGCCAAGGCCATGGCCTCTTTCCGATTGGGCTTGAGCAAATTGGCCTTGCGATAAAACCGAGGGGGGGTTTTTTCGGAGGGATCCACGGCGATCCATTTCCCCTGCTCCCTTGCGGTTTGAATCAACTCATGGGCCAACTTTTCCGTCAAAAGCCCCTTGCCGTAATCCTCCAGGATGACGGCGCTATGGGTGCCCATAAAATCCAAAGCGCGATCTATGACCTTGCGTTCGCTTTCCGGGGAAATACATTCTTTCGTTTCATAATCCACCCGGCAAACCTGTTGAACGTTTGTGGTAATCCTTTCCTTGTAGGTGGTGGGGCGAATGTCCTCCCGAACGATCCCCCAGGTTTTGAGTTGCCTCTCCTCCAATAAATTGTCGAAGAGTTCCCCGTTTCGATCGCTCCCCGTGACTCCGCAAAGGGTGGAAGCCACCTCAAGGCCTTGGAGGTTGTCGGACACATTGGCCGCCAGTCCCAATTTGAACCATTCCTTTTTGACCTCCACCACGGGTACGGGAGCCTCCGGGGAAATGCGGGTCACGGCCCCAAAGGTGTATTTATCGATTCCCACATCTCCCACCACGAGAATGGGGGCGATGGAATCAAAGGACGAGACGATCTTGTCGAATCGCTCCTCCCCTATCATCTCGGCCCTCTTTATCTCACGGCCCATCATCTCTCCACTCACTCATAACTCGATCCCCCAATGGAGGGCCTTGGCCCGGATATGGCCTTTCATAGTCTCTAGGATTTCATCCATGGTCTTTTGGCCGCTATCGATTGTGATGGCCTCTTTGGCCTTGAGGAGAGGGGCCCATCTTCGTCCCTTGTCCTCCCGGTCGCGCTCCACCATATCCTGGTGAAGCCTCTCCAATTGGGGTGGAGTCCTTCCCTGTTCCACCAACTCATCAAAACGCCTCTTGGCGCGAACCCGATCATCCGCATCCAAAAAAAACTTGATAAAGGCATCGGGAAAAACCACGGTTCCCACATCTCGCCCCTCCATCACACATATTTGGCCTTGGGCCAACTCCCTTTGCCAATTCACCATGGCCTTGCGTACGGAAAGCTTCTGAGAGACCTTTGAGGCCAACTCGCTCACAAAATGTTGGCGAATATCGTGGGTTCTGTTTTTTCCATTCAAGAAGATCAACTCGTCCTCCCTCGTCCCATAGACCATATTCAAATCCTTGAGTGCATGGGAAACCTGCTTCTCGTCTTCAAAGTCGATGCCCTTTTCGTAAAGATCTAAGGCCACGCCCCGATACATGGCCCCCGTATCCACATAGAGGAAACCCAAATCCGCAGATAGCCTTTTGGCCATGGTGGATTTTCCCGAGCCACTGGGACCGTCGATGGCCACAACTTTGGAAAACCTCTTTGACGCACTCCCCACGATGCTTTGACTCCGCTTTTTTCTCCAAGTCCCGTACTCTATCCCCCTTTGCCCATCTTTCCAAGAGACGGGTTTACATACCGCATACCATAGGACGTCCCCGGGACAAACCAACGACAAAAAACCGTAACATTTTTTCACCCAAATAATACGGCGCGCTATTTCAATACCCCCGCCCCCTTTTGGGGGGGCCTAGGGCCGTGTTCGGGTTCGAGAGAAGCAGCGCTCCGTGGACAGCTTGAAGCGCTGCGGCAATGACGGCAAAAAAGAGTGGGGCCATTGAAGGGTTCACGACCCGGCGAACGACTTGATCAATCACCTTCCCTTTGAGATAATCCCCCCTTGAGTTCGCCCCCTAAATGAGGAGTCCCATCATGAACACCCCGTTTCTTCTCCTTGTCTCCCTTCTTTTTGCCTCCCCTCTCTTCGCCGGCGAAGACCCGAACCCGACCCCATCTGTGAAAAGGGAGAAGGCCCCGGTGCCCAAGGTCTGGGAAGGGAAATCCTTTAGAACCTCCCCCAATACCATCTCGCCTCTTCCCAACGTGGCCGATCTTCACCGCTCTACGGTGGGGAATAAGACCACGCTCACCTTTTCCAACTTTTCTCCCTCCTTGTGGCGCTGGCCCATCAAAATCGAGTGGACGGAAGCCCCGCGGGGAAAGAGAGGACAAGATCTGTGGGATCTTTCCGTGGACTACTACCTCTACCCTCAAGATATGATCCTCCAAGGCCAAGGAGTTCGACGGTGCATCCCCTCTAAAGCGAAGCCCGCCAAAAAGTGCATGACCAGTATCTTCACCGATGAATCCGTTTTTATCTTTCAAGAGATCATCACGGAAGCGGGACAAATCTTTACCAGAGGTCGCCTATTGGACTATAACGGCTCCGAAAGGGGGAAGTGGTTTGAGGTTTTGACCCAACAACAAGGCGACACGGAATAACGCTTCACCACTCGGCCGGAGCGGCCGTTTTGGGATTTTCGCTCAAATCCACGGAAGAAGTGGTGTTTTGAGAGGCGGCCCGACTCCTTTGAAGATGGTCGTCGATGGTCACCTCGATATCTTTTAAAATCGCCTCTTTGAGTTCACCCGGAGGGATGTCCAAAATTTCGGAAACCCGACCCAACATCTTAAAGGGGATTCCGCACAAGGCCCTCTCCACATTGCTGATAAATTGCCCGCTCTTATAACCTAGAAGATTGGACAGTTCCACCTGAGAGTATTCCTTGGGATGACCCGCCCTTTTGGTTCGGATCAGGTTGGCCATATGATTAAAACATCTCATGGGACGACTCTCCAATCGGTTGAGAAATCCGTTTCAAAAATACCTTTTGATTATCCAATGAAATTTATTGAAATTCAATAAAGGGCCCTATTTTCCCCCTCCATTTCCTCCAAAAACCGGGCCCAAGATCAGTCTATGGGCAAAAGTGAGTGGATGGGGACAGGGCTTTCAAGGTCTTGATGGAGAAATTTGAGATCGATCAAAACCAAAGTGCAGTCCACTTGGATGTTGGCCTTCCGGCAAAGTTTTAAGGCCGCCTGAAAAGTTCCTCCCGTGGCCAAAACGTCATCGACCAAGACGGCGGTCAAGGGAGTGTCGTTCCCTTTGATTTCCAAAGTGTCCTCTCCGTATTCGAGAGAATAGGACTCGGAAAAAAAGGGCGGGGGGAGCTTCCCCTTTTTTCGGATGGGCACAAAACCCTTAGCCGCCCTCTGGGCCAAAGCCGCTCCCAAAATAAAACCCCTGGCCTCGATTCCCACCACCACGTCCACCTCGTCCCACGAACAAAGGGAATAGAGTCGTTCCACGGTTTCGGGAAATTTTTGGCGCAGAAGGGGCGAGATATCCTTAAAGACCACGCCCTTTTGGGGAAAGTCAGGAATATCCGAAATATAATCGGCCAGTATCAAAGCCGCCTCCAACTCCTTCACCTTTGGGCCCACTCAAGGTATCATGGCCTCCATGAAACGACTACTTTTCGTTTGCCTCGGCAATATCTGTCGCTCCCCTGCGGCCCATGCCATTATGGAAAAAGGGGTGAAGGATCGAGGGCTTGACCATCGGTTTTTCATCGACAGTGCCGGAACCAGCGGATGGCACCAAGGGAAACTGCCCGATTCGAGGATGAGGGCCCACGGCTTAAAGAGGGGGTTTGAACTGACGAGTCTTTCCCGCCCCTTTGTCCCGGAAGATTTTGAAAAATTCGATCACATCTATTGCATGGATCGCTCCAATCTCCAAAACGTCCTCGCCTTGACCCGGGATGAGACCCAAAAAAGCAAGGTGCGCCTTATGTGCGAGTACGCCAAAAATTTTCCCGACGAGGAAGTTCCCGACCCCTACCATGGAAGCGATGATGGATTCAAATACGTCTTCGATCTCTTGGAGGAGGCCTGCGAAGAACTCTTAAAAGAGTTGACCTCCGAGGGCCCTTCTTCCAAGTGATGCCCACACCCATGGATCGCCACATCCTCTGGACTCCCTCCCCCCAAAGAATCCGAAAATCCCAAATGTCCCTTTTTCAAAAGAAGATGGCCCACAAATGGGGGTTTGGGGAAACAAATTACTCCGACCTCTACAGATGGAGCGTGGATTTTCCGGAGGTGTTTTGGGAGGAGCTTTTGGATTTCTACCCGGTTCTCTACTCGGGAGAAAACCGGGCCCTCGAGGGGAAAAGGGAGAAAAAGGGGAAAGGGGGGAAACCTAGCTTTCTTTCCTACCCCTGGTTTCCCAAGGTTCGCCTGAATTTTGCCCAAAACCTCTTGATCCACGGACGAAATGATGCCGTGGCCATCACCTGCCTTCACGAATCCGGCACCACCGAGCGCACCACCTACAGGGAACTAAGAACCCAAGTGGCCCGCCTCCAGTCCCATCTGGCCCCCCTCATCGGAAAGGGGGACGTGGTGGCCTCTTATATGCCCAATAGGGTGGAGACCGTCACGACCATGCTGGCCGCCTCCGCCCTGGGGGGAGTCTTTACCTCCACGAGCTGTGACTTCGGGGCCCGGGGGGTGATCGATCGCTTCGAGCAAGTTCGCCCCAAAGTCCTCGTGGCCGCCAAAGCCTATACCTACCGGGGAAAACTCTTCGATCTTTCGGAAAAGATCTCCCAAATCGTCTCCCAAATCCCCTCGATCCAAGAGGTGATCCTGGTGGATTTTTTGGATATTGGCCTTGATCTCCACCCCGAAGGCCTTCCCTCATCCACAAGTTTTGCCCACATCATGGAAAAGAGAAAAGAGGAAACGCCCTTTTTCGTGGAGATGGATTTTTCATCCCCCCTCTACATCATGTATTCATCCGGCACCACGGGAAGTCCCAAGTGTATCGTCCACAGCGTGGGAGGGACGCTGCTCCAACACGTTAAAGAGTTGGGCCTTCATACGGACGTCACCCATGAGAAAGGGATCATGTACTTTACCACCTGTGGCTGGATGATGTGGAATTGGCTCGTGAGTTCCCTCTTTTTTGGGGCCCGGGTCGTCCTCTACGAGGGGCATCCGGCCACCCCGACCCTTATGGATTTCCTCGAACTTATCGACCGGGAAAAAATCCATATCTTTGGAACCTCCCCCAAGTTTCTCAAGGCCATCGAAAACGATCTCGGGGACAATCTAGGGCCTTCCTTCGACTCTCTCGAAACGATCCTTTCCACCGGGGCCCCCCTCCTTCGAGAGCAATTTGAATACGTCTATCGGGCCTTCAAGTCCGATCTCCTTTTGGGCAGCATTTGCGGCGGAACGGATATCATCAGTTGTTTTATGCTGGCCAATCCCCTCCTGCCCGTACGAAGTGGCCAGATTCAGGCCCCGGGGCTTGGCATGGATATCGCGGCCTTCGATGAAGAGGGGCGCCCGGTGGTCGGAAAGCGGGGAGAACTCGTGTGCCAAACCCCCTTCGTCTCCCAACCCATAGGGTTTTTGGATGACCCTCAAAAATCAAAATTTTCCAAGGCCTATTTTGAATCCTTCCCCGGAGTTTGGCACCACGGGGACTTTATCACCCTCACCGAAGACTTAGGCGTCATCGTCCACGGTCGAAGCGATACCACCCTCAACCCCGGAGGGGTTCGCATCGGAACGGCCGAAATCTATAGGCAAACCGAATCCCTTTCCTACATCGAAGATAGCGTCTGCGTGGGACGCCCCAAGGGGGATGACGTGCAAGTCGTTCTCTTTGTCCAACTCAAAGAGGGTGAGCCATGGGATGCCACGAGGAAAAAAGAAATCGCCGATCTCATAAGAAAAAACACCTCCCCGAGACACGTCCCCGAGATCATCCGGCCCGTCTGCGCCATCCCCTACACCCATAGCGGCAAAAAGATGGAGAAGGCCGTGGCCCAGCTTCTTTGCGGTGAAAAACTCGCCAATAGACAGGCCGTCTCCAATCCCTCGTGTTTGGAAGAGTATGCGGCCTTGGCCAAAACCCGGAGCCTCGAAAACAGCACCTAAGGCCATTTCTTGATCCGGGATCGTTTTCTAGGGCCTGACGTCTAGGCCCTCCTCTGTTAAATAGAGAGGGCGACTCGATTGTGATATCTTCGATATAGGGTCTGTAGCTCAGTTGGTTAGAGTACGTCCCTGATAAGGACGGGGTCGTTGGTTCAAGTCCAACCAGACCCACCATGTGTCAAGGTATTTGAACGGGTCTTCCCACTTAACGGGGGCAGGGGCGGCAGCATACCTTCACCAAAGTTTTCAAAACCGGATTGACAATGCGACGTGGACGGCACGTTGCAAACTTCATCTCTCCAAAAAAGCGTACGGCCACGCTTTGCGGGCCGTAGCTTTTTCAAAACCAAAGGGTAACAGGGTAAAAGGACTCAAGGGTTAGGGGTTATTGTCCTCACGAGGCGGAAACCCACGCCGCTGAACCAACAATTCGGATCGTCGTTGAAGCGATTCGCCGAGCGCAAGTACTGGGCGTAGTGGTACCAACTACCGCCACGAACAACGCGATACACCCCGGAGGAGCTACTCGGTGCGTTTACGGGATTTTT
>JAPONP010000035.1 GCA_026713835.1 Bacteriovoracales bacterium | reverse complement strand
AGAAAAGCTCATTATAATGAATTTAGGCAATCATTTTGAATACTGGAAATAACTAATGAGATTTGTACTATTTTTTGGGATATTTTTTTCTATCATTCATGAGTCAAGGAGCAATGGTGGTATGTTTGATAATATAAATCCCGAAAATTTATTAGTCGAGGACGACGTAGATGGATCATCGCCGGAAACTAGAAAGCCAGCAACTGCTGGAACCACTACTGAATCAGATTGTAATGTACCAGATGAAAAACTTCAGGAAGATGTATTAACAGGATTTAGATCATGTCTGAAAAGTCTATCTCTTGGAACAGATGATGAAATCTTTGATGAGAACGGTGGTGTAGAAGAATCAATGAAGATTTTAAGCGACTCCTGTCGTAATGAAATTGGTGTCTCTTGTCCTAAAAAAGTAGAAAATTTTTGTAAAAAAGCGGTTCTTACAGAAATGTCTAGAAAGGACAGACTGGGCGAAAATGGTAAATATTTCCATAATTTTATGGAGTCATGTAGTGGTCTTTTTGGAGACAACAGTGAAACCATAGATTCGATTAGGGGCAGGATGACTAGCGTTGATGCTTCTGCTCATCAAGAACAAGAATCTACCCTAGAATTGACGAGTTGTAACTCTCTTTACGCTAACGGGAAAATGTTTGAGGGTAATAATTTTATAGGAATAAATGGGGAACTTATCCCGTTGACCGAAGGAGGGGGGGGGCCTGAAAATAAATCATACAAGATCACTTTCGCCGACGGTACTTCGGGCGTCCATCAATCGAAACTCCAAGACCTATATGACAATGTCTTGGGATGCGCCAAAACAGCTTGGGGTTTTAAACTTATCAATGAACATTTTGATAAAACAAAAAATAACACACCCAAGATATCATCAAAAATTTTCCCTCAAATGGTTTGCAGGGGGAGTGGGGCGATCACTAAAGATTATGTGGCCTGTAAAAAGGTACTCCATACATTGGATTCTTACAGCTTTGCAGAGCAGGGGCTTCAAACCTATCAGCAAGGGGATCAGGCCGTTCATCATGCCAAGGTTCAGTCCGAGATTGTTAAAAACTTTCATGGGGGTGATAATCTCCAACCCTATTTAGGGGCCCAAGCCAAGACTATCGATAAGAGGAAAGAACAGGAAATGCAAAAAGGAGCATTGACATCGGCGCAATTGGCGCAGTTGGTGGCAAAAATAAGATCTTTCCCAACGAGTGAGAAAGCCTTGGCCCTTTGTGATAACGATACGAGTAACAAGCAGTATTGGATTGAGGTTAATAAGAAGTTTGAAACCGTTGCTCCAGATATTGTACGATCCCCGGTATCTGACAGGGAGAATTCCCCCTGCAGGGCAGCTCTATACTCCGAGAGGGGAAAGCATTTATTTAGAAATGAAGGCATCCTTCAGGACGCCAAGGCCAAAAGAAATGAATCCGTCATGAAATTGGGGCAAAGTGCTGTCCAAAGCCATCTTTTGGGAGAACACGCCGACGATATTCGTAAAAGAATCGCAGAACTCAAGAAAAGAAGAGAGGACGCTTTGAAAGGAGATGGATTCGATGAGGATCTTTTAGTTGATCAATGTCAGTTAAATCCGCACCTCGAGGCCTGTCGAGGAAAGGATGGTTCGCCGGGACCATTTGGTTTTACGCCGGGGGGCTATGTTTTTGGAGGGGGAGGGAATCCCGGAAGCCTCACTCCTAAAGGGGGAGAAAATCCTTTTAAGCCGGAGAATCCCTCCGGCCATTTGCCCTCTGAGGATATCATTATTCCCGAAGGGCTGAGTGAACTTGAAGAAAGATTGGGCGGTGGTGTTGAGGGAAGGCCTTCGGGGCAAAGAGCGAAACTATCCGGTGCCTCGGGCGGTGGCGGGGGAGGAGCGCCTCCCGGAGGAGGCGGTGGAGGAGGCGGCCAAGGTGGTGTTTCGGCGGCCGATTTTGAGAAAAAGGGTGGAGGCCCCGGTTTTAATGGAAGCAGAGATGTGATCGGCCCGGGCTATCGTGGGGGGGCGCTTTTTGGAAGAGGTCGAGGAAGTGGAAAGGGAAAGGGAGGATCTAACCTCTCCTCTCTTTTGGGTAAAAAATCAAAAAATAAAGATCGAAATTCGATGCTAAGCTATCGTCTTCCCGCTTCGGTTTCTCAAAGGGGAACAAATATCTTTAAGCGAATTAGCGCTCGCTACGATAAAGTTGAAAAATCGAAAAGACTTCTTGAATATGAGGTGAAGTGACCATGATGACGGCGGTGAGATTTTTTTTGGTCGTTTGTCTCGGGATGCTATCGACCTTGGTCAGTGGCGCAGAATGGAAATTGGAAGATCATAGCTTACGCTATAGGGATCATTCGCCAACCGATCCCGACTTTCCTTCAAAGACAGGAGAATCCCATGCCTATCTGATTCGCACCTCAAAGAGTCCTCCGTTTAGTACGGCCTTGAGGGATAGGGTTCTCGCCGTTCAAGGCAAGATGAACTACTATCGCTACAATCCTCAAATTGTGCCCAAGGCCTCCGATCTCAAAATGATAAAGGATGTTCTGATCGAAGTCAGAGGATACCTTCCCACTAGTTTTGGGGATTTGCCGGAGGCCTCAGCTCTCTCAAAGATGGAACTCGATACCGCAAGCGAGATTTTTGCTAAAGTAGCATCGATCATTTTAGCGGAGCCGGGTCATATCGATCACTTTAATAGTGTTTTGAGCAGTAAAAAATTTTATGAAGGTTCCCCCGGTTCTAATAGGCCGTTGCCCGTAAGATCCCTTCCCTCTCCAACGTCTTCTTCCGTCAAACTCCTCAAAAAAGGTGAGGCCTGCTCTCCCGGAGGAGAGCTTTGCCAAAAGGGGCTTTCTTGCGTGGAGCTTGAGTCCTCCTCCGGGTCGAGTTGCTTGGATGAGGGCCAATCTTGCAGCGAGGGAAGTCGATGTTGTAGTGGGCGTTGTGAATTTGGGAAATGTACGTCCAATACCCGTTGCCATTCCTGTATCAGCGAAGGGGGAGTGCTGCCTTCCGGAAGTCGGATGCAGTGTTGCTCCGGTTTGATGGAACTTTCAAGACCCAGGGTCGATCCTTTTGAAGAGAATGAAATCAATTCAAGACTTTGTGTCGCTCGTCCCGAAAGGCCTTCCGCTCATGTTTCTCCCCCTCCTCCATCTCTAACGCCCGGTTGCTCTTTTAATAAGGATGAGATGAGGCGATACTCCTCATGGTTTAGGCGAAACGAAAGAATGTTATTGGCCTTTGAATATCTTTTTGGAACGGTGGAATCCTACGATCTTTATGGATTTATGGGTAGTATCAAAAAAGGGGCCTCACGTTTTAAGAACTCCAGGATTTCGACCAAAAGGTCTTACGAATTAGAAGTGAATCGGCTCATGGATGGGTCGCAAAGGTATTCTTCTTACGAAAGTGCAGAAGGACAACAGGGGGAAGGAGTTGGGGGAAGTGATGAGCGAAAATCCGATGCACTGGGGATTCACTATCATGAGTTTTATATTCAAAAGTATAGGATCCTTTCCAAGCAATATAAAGAGAGGGTTGTAAGTTACAAAGGGATAAATCCTCTTTTGGATGAGTCCATTTCCCTCATTCAGGGTTTTAATTGGGGAAAGAAGAGATGGTGGAAGAAAAATAAATGCGACAAATGGAGTGTGTATAGGGTTCGAGGAGCCAACCATAAAAAATGTTATACAAAGAGTTGGTCGGTGACAGGCCTTGGGTCGCAAAGGGCGGCCATGGGAGATTTTTTAAGGGCCCTAGAATCCGGAGGTGAGAGTGGAGGAGACGGCAGACCACAACATCTTTTGGCCTATCCTTTCTCTCAATGCCAAGTCGATCCCGTTTTCCCGACCGATGCCGGACTTCGAGTGGGTAAGGGCGGAACTTTTCCAAGTCTTTCCTCTTTTCGGGAAAAGTTAAAAGCAAGTCTTCTTCGTTACGGGGACGCTCCCATTGGGCAGACCGGTTATGAGGAGGGAAATGACTATCTCCTTCCCGATAGAAGTATTAACTTGAGAACTGAGAGAAAAGACAAGAACGGAAGGCCCATCGATTTATCGGGGGATTTGTCCGATATCGTGATGAGATCCATGCTTTCCTATGGTTCAAATCCGGCTTCGGGAGGAGGCAAGAGGTGCAGAAGTGATGAATCGGCCAAAAGCAAGGTTCAATACCTTCGAGAGATCAAGAGGGCCTTGGGGCAAATGATCGACTACTACCAAAAAATGGGGGGCCTTATCGATAACAAAATCATTTCCTGTCTTGAGGATCGAAAAGCGGCCTTGAAGGAGAAAAAAGGAGATGATGAGGGTGGCTTTGAAGGAGATGAGGGAGAGGGGCCGGAGCAAGAGGGGGATGGTCTCGATCCCACTGCTGGTGTGGACCTCGATGAAGGGCCAAGTGATCCAACCCCAGGAGAAGAAGACGGAGGCCTCGAAGAAAAGGATTTAAGAAAACCTGCAGGACGCCCGGATGACCATGATGGGGAAGGGGATGGGATAGGATCTCATGTGACTCCATTACTTGGATCAAACCCTATCGATGGACTTGGAGGGAACACCTCCGGCGGAGGGCAAGGGCAATACCAAAGGAGTCGTGCCGGCGGCGGAGGGAATTTTTCTCTTGGAGGAGACGTGGGACAAAAGGCCTTTCGCGGAGGAAGAGAGAAAGACCCTTTGTCGAATAAAACGGGAAAAGGGGAAGGTGATTCCAAAAGTGGAATCCGAGGAAAAAAGGGGCAAAGCAGGGCAAAGGGAAAAAGGGGAGGTTCACGAGGCCCCGAAGGCCTTGGCGGTGATTCCTCATTTCTTTCAAATGGGCCCGGTTTCGGGGATTATAGAGAGGGCCTTTCCGGGGGTGGAGGTCTGAATGGGAAAGAAGAGAACGGGGCATTGATTTATGATAACGAGTTTGCCGGCGGTCAAAGAAACGGTTCAGGTGGTGCAGGTCTAAACTATGGGATGGACTATGATGAGGCCTACGGGGGGTCTATGGGCGAACAAGGAGAAATGATCACTCAGGAAGACGGCTTTTTTGCCGATGAGCGAGAGGGACTTATGATTATGGAGGAGGCGAATTCTTCTTTAAATCAAGGGCGAAAGGGAGATAGTCTCTGGGAACGCATCAATAAGGCCTATGTGAGAAAGGCCTTTCCCGAGTTTTTAATCAAAAAAAGATACCCCTCTTCTAAAAAGATAGAGGGTGTTGAGAGAAAGGGGCAAAAGAAGGAGAAAAAATGAGAAGGGAGTCTAAGGGCCTATCTCAAAGAAGTAGGAATCCATGAGACTTAGAATTTTATTCTTTTCGCTTTCTTTTTGTCTTTTTGCATCACATATCACTTCAAATGCTTTTGCCAAGATGTTTGCCAATGAATTTATTGAGTTTGAACTTCCTCCCAATTGGGATTGCCATTTAGATGGCGGGGATTGGGTCTGTCAAAGTAACCATGAAGATAGGAAGAAAGAGGCCATCATTATTATGTCGGCGAAAGATCGAGGGAGTGAAGATTCCTTGGAACACTATAAGAAGCATCTCAAAAAGGGACGATCCTATCAGGTTGCCGAAGGGAAAACCTATGTCTCTAGGCCTAAATACGTTCGATCTCGTCGAATTGGAGAGTATCTGTGGATCGACGCACTTCAATTGGCCGGAGAAGTTCCAGGCTACTATACCCGCTATATGGCCACGGTCAAAGGGGAAGTGGGAACTGCCGTGACCTTTACGGTTATCAAGAATAAATACGATGACTATAAGGATATCTTTGACAAAATTATTTCCTCGATTCGTTTCTTTGAAGGAAAGGGAAAGGCCCTCTCTCTCAATCAGTCCAAAAGGGAGCAGGATTTGCTTTCGTTTGGTAATCTTTTTAAAAGAGGTGAGAGCAGCCAAAGTCAAAAAAATCCTTTGGATGATGCCGTTCCCTTTTTCTTTATATTTGCCTTTCTGATCCCGGTGATAATGGGCTTTTTTCTTTATCAAAAGAATAAAAAAGAACTTTTGGCCGAGAAAGAAAGTCAGGCCCTCGAAGGACAAAATGAAAGTCAACATAAGGAAGATCACTTAAAAAACGGTGAGATCAAAGAAAAAGAGATCGAAAACGACGATAATGTGACTCTCATTACCTCGACAAAAATTTTTGGGAAAAACGATATACCGGATGATTCCGATAGGTAAAGGCTTCTTCAAGGTAACTGCTCACCCATTTGGCGCGTCACCGCTCTCGCGCTTCCGTGGCAGTCGTCTGCCTCATCACTCCCTGAGGCGTACTTAAAGTACGCCTCAGTCGTTCTTCGTTGTCTCCCACCAATCTCATCCAAATGGATGGCAGTTACATTGCCTT
>JAPONP010000034.1 GCA_026713835.1 Bacteriovoracales bacterium | reverse complement strand
CCTTGGCCAGCTCAATGGCCTGGGTTTTGAATTCCTGTGAATAAGACTTCCTGGTTTTGACTGTTTCTCCACTCATTGCGCACACTCCCATTTTTAGGTCATGCACTTAATACCATGTCCCACTTTTCGGGGGAAGCCCAGAAAGCTCCCTTCACAACGGAGAACAACTCGCTAACGCCCTAGATTTTTAGGGCGAAGGAGCTTGATTTTAGTTCTTGCCTTTTCCCCCGCTCGAAGAAGGGTTTGCGCACTCTTATTCTCGGGATGCTCTCTCCAAAGAAATTCCCCTGTCACGGCACCTACATAGGCCCCTGCTGAAGCTCCCAACACGGCACCTAGATTTTGGTTGAGTTTATCCGAAGCCGTGTTAGGCGAAAGTTCCCGTCCCATTCTTTTGCCCACTTCTCCGCCCAGGATCCCACCGACAATTGTGCCCAAGAGCTTTTGGCGTTTGAGGGTTGAACAGAAAGAAAGCAATAAAACTAGAATGACTATTGAATTTTTCTAAAGGGTTAGAATCACATTGGGCCGGGGGTGATGCCTGGCGCAGTATTCCACTGCGTACCGAGAAGACCGTACACATGTCAGAAAGGACAACGGCGCATTTTTCATTTTTTAGAATTTTCCCCCAAAGCCTCTGAAAAGAACTTCATCAAGCGTTTTTGGCGATCTCGACTGGAAAAAGCCAGAATATGCCCAACCTCCTTATTGCGCCAAAATGTTTTATTGGTGGACATCACTTGCCGATAGATCTCCTGAGAACATTCAAAGGGCACGACGGGATCGTTTTCCGAATGGATCACGAGGATGGGGTGGTGAAAACGATTGAGATCCGCAGCGGTTTTATCGGACACGAGAATGTAAGCTAGGGGGGAGATGACCCAGGTCATCCAATGGGAAGACAATTTTTTGAAAGCTATGCCCTGATAAGAAGCGAAAGCCGAATCTAAAACCACGAGGTCGATTTCATCTTTTTCGGCAAAATCTTGAACGGCCCTTAAGGCCACGGCTCCTCCAAGAGATTGGCCGATAACGATAAATTTCCCCTGAGGGGCCAAATCCAAATGAATCTCTCTAGCCTTTTGTAAAAAGGCCAAGCCATCGAGACGAATCCCTTCGGGGTTTGGAAAAGATTGGGATCGTCCATAGCCTCGATAGTCAAAGGCCAAGAGGTGAAATCCATGCCGAACGACCCAAGTCAAGGCCAAAGAATGGGCCGTAAGGTTTTGGGCATTACCGTGAAACTGTAAAATAATCCCTTTGGCCTTTTTCCTCCGAGACAAAAAGAGTCTGCCGTGTAGGCGCACGCCATCTTTTGCCTTAAAAAGAATATCCCTATAGGAAGGCCACTCTGTCCCGAGGGGAAGGGGAAAAATTTCTTTGCTGGGGTGGTAAAAGTACTGGGAACAAGATGTGCAAAAAAGAAGCGAGATGAAAAGCCGTAAACTCTGACTTCTCATCTCGCTTGCCGGAAGTTATAACGATGAACTACAGTGCTTTCGTACTACAACGATTTTTTGCTAAATGTTTAATGTTTTGAAAAGCCTGTAGAGGAGTTACCCGTTCTCCATTAAAAATGTGGGCGTATTGTCCCTTTAATATGACGTTAAACTCCCCTCCTTGAGGGCAACCCATCATATAGGCCAATCCATCGAGAACTTCTCCTCTTCCCCGGGCGATTTGGTGTTTTAAGCTGTCAAAATTTGTGATGGCATAGCTTGCAGCCGGTACATCTTCAGCCGCAATGGGATGGGAATCGCAACCGATCGTTCCCGAAGTCATGCCAAAGGTAGGAGGAATGAAACCATTGGTTGTTCCCCTCGTGCTCGTTCCCGACAGGGTTTTGCTTTTGGTAAAGGACCAGCCTAACCCGCAAGCATCACTTCCCCCCGGAGATGTTTCCGCAAAGGCTTGGCTCATCCCAAGACTTACACATACAAGACCCATAACCATCAGGGTCATTTTCATTTTTCTCATAATTCCTCCCATGAATAGAGTTTTGTCAATTCAAAAACCCTAGTTAATAAAATATACATTCTCCGCATCGGCGACTGTAATGTTTTTTATACTATACAGTAAGCGAATGGGCCCATAGATGTCAATGAAACTCAGCTCACTTCCCATTACAACGTATAGACCAGCAAACTAAGTTCTACTTGATTAAAACGATCTCCTTTTCTCTCATGCCCTCCCATCCAGATGGCTCGCAGTTCTAAATTGCGCTTAAGTCTAACGGAATGGCCCCATTGCCAACGTCGCCTTATTCTTGATGGATATTCTTGTTTTAAGTCGTAGGATTGCTGAAAAGAAAGGAGGTTCTTATAGGAAGGGTGGGGTGAGGTCAAGAGCCATAGGTGAAATTGAGGGCCGCCCCCGTATTTTTTCGACAGGGTTTTGCCCGCTTCCCCATTAAGGCCCAGCATAGCCGAGAAGAGCAAAGTGTTTTTTAAGAAATAATGGCTAATGCCTCTAGCGATATAAAATTGCCCGAGCAGGCAAGTTTTCTCTCGACATTCCAATGGAATATCATCTTGGTACAGACGGGCCTCTAAGGCCCAGGAAAATTCTTGGGAAAAGCGATTCCATGGTGAAAGTGAGATAATTTTAGCCATGGTAAACTCTTGTAAAGACCACCTTTTGCGGCTGTATTTGAGTTCGATCGAGGGAAAGACAAGGGCCGAGGGAGTGCCATATCCTAAGTCGTTGGCCAAGAGGTCATGGTAGCTCGTTTGGTAGCGAAATTTTTTCCAAAAATTTTTCGATCGTCTATTTTTCCCGATCCCCATTTTAAAAAGGTGGGGATCGTGCCCGAGATCGGGACGAGTGGACTTCACCTTGTCGATTGGGGAGGTGGTCTTGGAGGCCTCCTTGGAGTCTATCTTGGGGGCAACCTTTGAGGGCAATTGGTTCCTGTGGACTAAGAGTTGGTCTAACCTTTTTTGTCTAACTTCTTTAAAATTTTTGGCCCCTTGAACTTGCTTACGGTATCTCAAATAGTCGATAGCGTTATCTAAGACCTTTTCGCTCTTTAGAGAAGAAATATCTTGACTCGGGAGGACGGCTTTTTCAAATTGCGTCTTTTGCTTTCTCGTGAGCTTTCGGTAATCCGCAAGGCCCTGCCGCAAAAGAGAGGGACGAAAGTGGACCTTTTTGACAAGACCCGAAACTTCCACCAACTTTTTTACCGAATCGGCCGGTGTCATATACAAAAAGTAATCCGTGAGTTCAACGCTCGGACGCACGACCTCTATAAGGGCCAGTAAATGGTAGGCACAATTTTCATCAAAAAAATAATAATCAAAATAGCTATTCGCTTCAATCTCCCAGGTATGGAGCAAAAGATTTTTGACTTCCTCAGCACTTAAATTCAGTTCGTATTCCCAAATGTCTCGACCCTCGACATTGCTGTACTCGTTGAGCTTAACATAATAAGGAATGACGGAAAAAAGCCCGGGGTATCCCCCAAAGACTCCCTTAACAGCAAAAATCGCCCCCCCATCCCCCGGTGGTATAAAGGCAGCGTAGCTGATGCCGTAGTCGAGTACGGAGGGCGCTCCCCTATCTGCATTAGCGACTCTTAGGAAAGTATGGCCAAACATTGAAGCCGGGTTGTTGGCATAAGATGAAGAGAAAACATAAAAGATTTTTTTATGGCTAAATTTTTCCATAAATTCATCGAGCTTCTTGCAGGGCACTCTTTGTGGGAGAAATGATGCCCTGAATTTTTGTCTAAGAAACTTAAAGCGCAGGGGAAAAGCACATTGGGGATGCTGTTTCAATTTTCCAATTTTGAGTTTGCTCTTGCTATCGGCTAAGATCTCCAAATTGGCTCGTAATTCTGCAAGAGGATCAGATCGACCGTTTTTGGCCAAAAAGAAGCCCGGCCCATCCACTAAACTTTCAAATTTGCCGTTGAGCCGGGATTGGTAGTGCAAGAGCTTAATCCACTCTCGCCCATAGGCCACTTGCCCAACTGATTTCGCCTGTCCTTGCGGTACAGAAAGTAGAGAAAAGATGAGGAGTGCGGGCCATCTCATTGAACTCTACGCTCTATCGATACCAAACTTGACTGACACCTGTCGAAGAGATGTCGCCGAAAAATGACATGGTGCTCGTGACAAGGATTGAACTTGTGACCCCCACGATGTCAACGTGGTGCTCTCCCACTGAGCTACACGAGCAGTTTAAATTGATCTGTAAGTTATTGACTTTATTCATTTTAACTCGACGCAATCGCCCTCATACTTTGACTAGAGACATGAGCAAGTCTCTCCACGCATTTATCAAGGAAATTGCGCGAAAAGTCAAGGGCTCCCTTCCGACTTTTCCACCCTGAAGAAAAAATTTTTTAAAAAAGAGAATCTTTTTAGCGTTAAGGCCCACGGTATAATAAGCTATGAGAAGAAAAAAAGCATTATCGAGAAAATAATTGAAACGGCCGAACTCCCCAAATGACGATACGACCGAACAGGAAAAAGAAGGTTCTCTTAAGGGGCTGGTGGGGATTGCCCTCGTTATCGCTCTTGTGATCGCGCTGCGGATATTTATGGATGACAAGTCTCCCAAACTCTCAAATTTTGGAAAGGAATCCTGGTCAATAAAATGTCAAAATTCCGAACGGGAGTACCGCCTTCTCTCAGATATTAAAAAGAAGGGATGGGGAATTAGCGGAAGTCTTCACGAAAGGAGGCTTAACCTTTTAGATGAAAATAATAAAACTCTTTACCGCACCCAAAAATTTGATAGAGATTCCCTCGATAAAGAAGGGGTTTGGCGCTTTCATCATGGCAAAGATGTAAGGTTATTGGCCGAAAAGGATCCATCGAACGTTTTATATGGGGATGAAAAAGTTTTTGAAATCGCCGAAGATTTCAAATCCATGACAATTTTAACGACTCAAGGTCAAGAAAAAATAACCCTGTCGTGTCAAGCATACAATTAGCCTATCTCAAAACCATCTAACTTGAAGCGGACTCGTAACGATCGAGACCAAATTTCCATACTTTGAGGAGAATGGCCCCAAAGATAAGGATAAATAAAATGAGGAGAAGAATTTGATGCCATTGCCCTTTGGGATCGAGCAGGAAATGGGCCGGGGCACTCGTGGCAATGAGAATGGGAATGGCGATGGTAAAAAATTTTCTCGTAAACTTTTGATAGACAAAATCCGGGTATCGTCCGACCCTCACAAATTGCATCCTCAAAAAATTGATGCTGGCCCCTTCAATAGTCCAAAACATAAGGGTCGAGATAAGAAATTGAACAAGACCGATCAAAGTAAAACTCAAAAGAATCGTCGGTGGAAGTAGCAGCCAACTCAAAAGGGAGAGTTCTACCTTAATGGCAAAATAGATGAGAAGCGGCCAGACGACGATGGCGTAGCAAAGGCTAGAAACCATGACGTAGCGAAAAAAGACAACAAAGAGGGAATGGATCGGGCGCAGGAGGGTAAAGTCGATATTTCCGAGTTTTAAATCATCCGAAAAGGCCCAATAATTTCGCCCAAGAAAAATCATATCGAAGGAATCCACCGCCAAGGTAAGGGCGATAAAAAACATGAATTGATCCCTATTCCAGATACCGATATGGTCGATATGGGAAAAGAGAAAATCAACGGAAGCAAATGTCGAAGCATAAAAGGCGATATCGACGAAAAAAACCAAAAAGAAATTAACTCTATAGGTTGTGGCCTCTGCGATAGAGGTTTTAAAAAACTCTTTGTAAACCAGCCAATACTGTTTCATCACATCCCTGCCGCCGTATAAGTGCGAATACCTTTACGCCAGATAAGGCCGTTAAGCCCCATAATCACAGTAGTCCAAATTGAAAGAATCAAGATTCCTCCTACCCAAGGAATACTTTCTCCCATAAAAAGCTTGATCGGATAATAAGTCATAAAGGGAAATGGAGTATAGTCCAAAATCTCTTTCAACCAAGAAGGAAAAAATTCCAACGGAATAATCGAACCTGAAAGAAAGATGACGATGATTTGGGCCAAAACCCGAAGGGTCCAAGTGTCTTCGAGCCAAAAAGCGCATAAACCTGCAAGAAATTGAAGGGTAAACCAAAAAAAACTGACAAGCATACAGTAGGCGAAGCCAAGGCATAAGAGTTGAAGACTTGGAAGATCGATGGCCCCTATCATGGAAACAATCCCAATGGTGATAAGGGCCGTGACGATTTGAATCATCTCAAAGGCTAAAAAAGCCGCCGTATGAAATTCCCAAAAATTGAATGGATAGATCAGATAGCTCGATATTTTCCCATGTCGTATTTCCATGGCCAAGTCCATGGAGGAATGACCATGAGCAATTAAAGAAATAATGAGGGCCCATACATGGTAGCTTATCATCTCATGTAAATCGTAGCCATTGATTTGCCCGGTGGGATGGTCATTATAGATAGATAACCAAAGGTGATATTTAATAAAGAAGGCCACGATAGATGGGGCGAGAACGATGAGGATAAAACTTGAACGGTATGCCAAATACCTGGTAAGGCTAATCATCATCGTTTCTCGCCACTTGAGTATATTATTTATCATCTCGTGGAATCTCCGATTGCAAGATCTCCGGGTTTTTGATCAATTTTTTCATCACCCTTTCGATGGCCAATTCTTCCGTAAAAAAATCAATCACGGGGTAATCGGCTAAAATTTTTCTCGAAATTTCCCTTAGTTGAGCAGTGCCAAGGTACAACTTGACCTGAGTTCCTTGCTCGTTCCATGTCGCTTCATAATCTTGCCAAAAAGGATGATTTTTATTTTGCGGCGATTGAAAGATAAAATTGACCCCCTTTTTTCTTCCGAATATATTGGCAAACTGGGATAATTCCCCATCAAAATACTTCTTGCCTTTAAATATGAAAATCAATCTTTCACATAACGCTTCCACATCGGCCATATAGTGAGATGTCAAGAGAATGGTTGATTTATGCTCCTTGTGATATGCCCTGATAAATTCTCTTATATTCTCTTGGGCCATCAAATCCAGCCCAATCGTGGGTTCATCTAGGAAAATGATTTCCGGAGCATGGAGGAGAGAGGCCATAAGTTCTAATTTCATCCTTTCTCCAAGGGATAACTTTCGGACATGGATATGAAGATAATTTTGAACGCCTAAAGTTTCGGTGAGTTCATCCATTCGTCGCTTAAAGGGGACTTCTTCGATTTCATAATATCTTTGGAGAAGTTTAAAGGAGTCCATCGCCGGAATATCCCACCAAAGTTGAGATTTTTGTCCCATAACGAGAGAGATTTTTTTGCGAAATTCTTTTTCTCTTTGAAAAGGGATGTGATCGCAAACGGTTACTTGGCCACTGCTTGGAACAATAATTCCCGTTAGCATTTTCATGAGTGTCGTCTTACCGGAACCGTTGGGGCCCAAGAGGGCCACGATTTCTCCCGGCTCAATGGAAAGGTCAAAATTTAAAATAGCGGGATTGATAATATGCTCTCGAACGAAAAGGGATTTGAACGAACCTTTGAGACCTTCAAATTTTTTATACGTTTTAAAATTTTTTGTGATATCGACACAATGAACAGCCACCTTCGGCCCCTTTTATATGAGATCTTTAAGTGAAATATCCAAACTCACGTCATAATTTTGGGCCACCGTTTGGAGCAATCCCATGAGTTCGTTGGGGGTAACGAGATCGTTGACGACCGATAGGTTGGCATCCCTGATCGAACACCGATTGGGGCATTTATAATCGTTGGAAAAAACTTTAACCGTTTTGATGGGGGTTTTGTTTTGCAACGATCCATACCAAGAAAAAAACTCTTTGATTTTGGTTTTCAAATCTTTTTTGAAAATATCATCTTTTTCTCCGGGACGAAAAAGAATACGTCCGGTATCCATGCGCACACCGTTTATTACGACATGCACAATTGCCGACGTGGGGAAAGAAAGACTGTCTGAGAAGCATTTTGGACAGTACTGGCCCATAAATCCTCTTTTTCTTTGGCGTGTTTTCCTCCTTTATATTATATAATTGGCAAGTGATTTTAGAAAACGGTTTTTAAGCTCGATTGTCTATGTCATCAAGCGACACCTCATTTTTTACTCTCCCCAACAAATCAAATCTTCATGTCAAAGTGGTGGATGGGGGTCATTCCGCTTGGCTGGTGGCCACCCATGGCATTGCAGAGCATCTCGGAAGGCATAAATACCTCATCGACCTCTTAAAGGAGGACTTTAATTTATTGCTCTACGACTTGAGAGGTCATGGCCGATCGAGCGGACGCCGAGTCTATATAGATCGTTTTTCTCATTACTACGAGGACCTTGAAGGCATCATTTCGATCCTAAAAGAACGATACAAAATGGAGCGATTTGCCCTTTTTGGTCATTCCATGGGGGCCACGATTACCTGTGGATATATCCAAAATCAGACGGACCCCTCCCTCAAACCGGAAAAAATCTATCTAAGTTCCCCGGGAGTTGCCGTCGGCGGAAAGATGAAAATCCCAACCAGGCATATTCCCCCCGCTGCTTTGAAAACCTTGGCCGCCTTTCCTTATTCGGTGGAACTCGGGGGGCTTATTGATCTCGACAAACTATCTCATGACAAAAAAGTGGCCAAAGACTATAGAAACGATCCCCTAAACAGCCAAAAAATCCACATCAAGCTTATATTGGAGCTTATATTGGCCATGAAAACGGTCTTTTCTCGTCCTCTTCGGGCCAAAATCAATTGTTATTGTGCCTATGGAACGCAAGATGAGATTATCGACCCCAAAGCGGTTAGGGATTACTTTCATTTTCGAGAGCATAAAAGTGTTGTGAAGATTTTTAAGGGGGCCTATCACGAAATACATAACGAAACGGAAGAATTTGCTTCGGGCTACTTTCAATTCCTAAAAGATTCTTTGACGGGTCGCCTCGATCAATCCGATGGGAAAGCCTCGCCGAAAAGGGTGATTTAGGATTCAATGAACATTGAAAGGCTATTCACACAAAATGCTCTTCGTAACTATGACTATATACTCACTACATCCTGCGGAAGAACCATCGTCATCGACCCTTCCGACCCTCCTCTTTTAGAGCGTTCCCTTCACAAGGTCGATTACTATTTGATTACCCACGAACATGGGGATCATATTGCGGGGCTTGATCGTCTTCCGGCTTCTTTCGGAGGTGACATTATAGGGCCCAAAGATTTGGAATCTATTGTCTCTTTGGATCGGGTGGTTAAAGAGGGGGATCATCTTTTTTTTGAGCAGGAAAAAATACGGGTCATTTCGATACCCGGACATATCCCATCCCATATCGGTTTTATTCTCTATCAGGGAGAGAAGGAGACGGCTGCTTTTTTAGGGGATACCGTTTTTAACGGCGGAGTGGGAAATACCCGATGTGGAGATTCTAGGATTCTTTATAAAACCATACAAGAAAAGGTTTTGAATTTAAGTGAGAATATCGTTTTTTATCCCGAGCATGATTATTGGGAAACCAATCTCAAATTTTGCCTAGACATTGATCCTCAAAATAAAAAAGCCGCCGGGCTTTTGGCCCTCTACCAATCGGGAAATTATAGAGATCGCGGAATGTTTCCTGCGGCCACGATTGGAGAGGAAAAGGAATACAATCTCTTTTTTCAAACTCATCTTGAACGTGTTCAATCCCTCATTCGGAAACGCTGTGGATTGTCTAAGGAATGTTGCGAAGAAGATATCTTTGTGGCCTTGAGGTCTTTACGAGATCAATGGTAGATAACGATGGGCCCTAAAAATCAAATGAATCACACTATTAAGAAAATACTCATCATTCAAACCGCTTTTATAGGAGATGTCATTCTCGCTACGAGTTTTGTTGAACTTGTCCGAAAGCTCTTCCCAAATCACAAAATTCATGTTCTCGTCAGAAAAGGCAATGAAGAAATTTTAGAAGGCAATCCTTCCATCTATCATATTTTGACTTGGAACAAAGGAAGCGGATTTAAAAAATTCAAAGGCTTTTTGCGTTTAATTTTTAAGATAAGAAGGGAGGAATATGATTTTCTTTTTAACCTCCAAAGATTTTCATCATCAACCCTTTTGACTCTTCTGAGTCGTGCCAAAAAGACGATTGGTTTTGACTCTCATCCATTGAGTGTTTTTTTCCATCACCGCATCCCTCACCGTATCCCTCACCCCACGCCCGATGGATTTTTTCACGAAACCCAAAGAAATGCCCTTCTTTTAAAGAGCGTCTTTCCGGATTTTTCGATCCCCAAGGCCAAAGAGATTCGACCAAGGCTTTTCTTTTCCTCCAAAGATCACAAAAAGGTTCAAGAACTCAATCTGTCATCCCCCTACTTTGTTTTGGCCCCCACCAGTGTTTGGGCCACGAAAAAGTGGTCACCCGAAGGGTGGAAGGAACTTATTTGCGTACTCCTCTCCAAAGGACAGGTTCTTATCATAGGTTCTTCTCAAGATCTCTCCTATACCGCACAATTTAACCCCTTGGGAGTGAGCAATCTTTGCGGCCGACTCAGCTTGAAACAATCGGCCCTCGTTATGGAAAAGTCCGCTTGGGCCTTTGTCCAGGATTCGGCGGCCCTCCATCTGGCCAGTGCCGTCAACGTGAAAACCACGGCCTTTTTTTGTTCTACAGTTCCCGATTTTGGTTTCTTTCCCTTGAGCGATGATTCCAAGGTCGTACAGCTTTCTCCCCGTCTCGATTGTATGCCTTGTGGGATCCATGGAAAAAAATCCTGTCCCCTAGAGCACTTTCGCTGCTCCCTTGATCTTAAGTTTAAGAGCTTATCCTAAAACTCTTTACGAAATCGATAAAGAGCCTATCCTAAAACAACCTTCGTGATGAAAGCGAGCGAGATTGTGCCCGGCAAGGATGAAAGCAAAAAATGTCTGAAGGCGTGCTTGTGGCACGTTGAGGGCATTTTTTGCTTAAAGACGAAGCCCGGCACAATTGCAGCCGGTTGCAAT